>NZ_KI914907.1:73967-82847 GCF_000520575.1 Arthrobacter sp. I3 | reverse complement strand
ACGGGGCACCAACAACGGGGGCACAGTGTTTTTTCTTGAACCTGAGGTACCGGGCTCATCACCGGACCTGGTCTACTCCGCGAGCGACCTCGTGGTGGCAGCGAGTTGCGAGTATCAGCTGCTGCGGAAACTCGACGAGAAGCTGGGCCGGTCCCCCCGAGCTACGTTCGAAGACGACGAGATGCTCAAGCATGCAGCGGTGTTGGGTGACCTCCACGAGCGCAAGGTCCTCGGCGGTTTCGTTGCGGAGTTTGGCGACTGGGATCCAGCCACCGGGCACGGCGTGTACGACGTCGTCCCGGCCGAGGCCATGGACCGCGCCACGCTGGCAGCCAAGCACGCCGAGTCCATTGGGGCGCTGCGCTCGGGAGCCGACGTCGTCTTCCAGGCCGCCTTCTTCGACGGCCAGTTCCACGGCCGCTCCGATTTCCTCGTACGGCAGTCCGACGGCAGCTACGCCGTGTTCGACACCAAGCTCGCCCGCCACGCAAAGGTGACGGCCCTGCTCCAGATGGCCGCCTACGGCGACCAGCTGCTGAAGGCCGGGATCCCGGTGGACCCGGCGGTGACACTCGTCCTCGGCTCGACGGTTCAGCTGCCCGACGGCGGATTCGACTACGTGCGAAGCCACCACAACCTCTCCGAGATCCTGCCGGTCTTCCGTGAGCGCCGCGAGCGTTTCCTCGCGCTGACCGCCGCGCACATCGCACAGCCGGGACCAGTGGGCTGGGGCGCGCCCGGGCTCACCGCCTGTGGCCGCTGCGATTACTGCCAGGAGCAAGTCAAAGCTACCGACGATCTCCTCCTCGTGGCCCGGATGAACTCCGTGCAGCGCAAGAACCTCCACGAACGTGGGATTCGTTCAGTCACTGGACTGGCGCAAGCGACCCTCACCAAGCCCACACCTACGCTCCTGCGCCTGCAGGAACAGGCGCGGATGCAGAGCGGCGTTGGCCCTGCCGACGGAGAAGTCTGCTACCGCAAGGACGGCGAAGAGCACACCATCCGCTACGGCGTCCTGCCCGGGAACACCCTCGCCGAGCTGCCCCCACCGAGCCGGGGCGATATTTTCTTCGACTTCGAGGGCGATCCGCTGTGGCAGGACCGCGCCACGGGAGTGTGGGGGCTCGAGTACCTGTTCGGCGTGATCGAGGCGCCCACGGAGCCCGGCAGTCCGGGGATTTTCCGGCCATTCTGGGCCCACAGCCGGGAGGCGGAGAAGCAGGCGTTCCTGGACTTCCTTGACTATGTCGAGAAACGCCGGCGGGACCACCCGGACATGCACGTCTACCACTACGCACCGTATGAAAAAACGGCGCTTCGAAAACTCTCGGTGATGCACGTTGCCGGGGAGGACATCGTGGACGAGTGGCTCCGCGAAGGCCTGCTGGTGGACCTGTACCAAACGGTCCGGAACAGCATCAGGATCTCCGAAAACTCTTACAGCATCAAGAAGCTCGAGCCGCTCTACATGGGGGCGAACCTTCGAACTGGCGAAGTGAAGGACGCCGGCGCCTCCGTGATTGCCTATGCACGGTTCTGCGACGCGAGGGACAATGAGCGGCCCGACGAAGCGGCCACAATCCTCGCCGGGATCTCCGACTACAACGAATACGACTGCCTCTCCACGCTGGAGCTCCGGAACTGGCTGCTCGGGCTGGCCAAGGAACGCCGGCTGGAGCCGCGCGGCGCGGAGCCGGGCGCGGCGTCCGGCGCTGAAGCGGGCACGGCGTCCGGCGCGGAGGACGGCCCCGACGACGGCTCGGCACGGGCCGATGCCGCGCTGGCCCCGGCTGAGCTGGCACTGATGGAATTTGCTGAGCCGGGCAGCGGCTTGTCCGAGGACGACCGTAAGGCCGTGGCCATGCTGGCCGCGGCCGTGAGCTATCACCGCCGGGAGCGCAAGTCGTTCTGGTGGGCGCACTTCGATCGGTGTGAGCACGGTCCGGACACGCACGAACGGGACCGGAACGTTTTCCTCGTCGAATCCGCGGAAATCCTCGACGACTGGCAACAGACGGGGACCAAACTTCCGGAACGGCGGGTCAAGTTATCCGGCTCCGTGAGTCCAGGGTCGGACCTCCGCGAGGGCAGCAAGTGGTTTCGCATGTACGAACTGCCTCTTCCCGCCGGGCTGGAAGGTACCGGCAAGAACGGAACCGGACGGAGCGGATGGTTCGGCACGGAGGTCCTGGAGTTGGGCCATGAGGACGGCAAGGACACCGTCATCATCCGGGACCGGCTGCACCGGAAGATACAGCCCTACAATGACCTCCCCATCGCGCTGACGGAAGACCAACCCCTCGCCACCAAGAGCCTCGAGCAAGCACTGGCAGCCCTCGCTGACACGGTGGTCGCCGGTCTGGGGTCCGGCTCCCTCCCCCGCCATCCTGCGCTTGACCTCGTCCGGCGTCAGCCACCGAGGCTGGCCGCCGGAGCTTCACTGCCGCAGCCTGGCGCCGGACCGGACCGCTTCATTGAAGCCATCACGGCGGCCGTGCTGGCCCTTGACCACTCCTACCTGGCAGTGCAGGGTCCGCCCGGAACGGGCAAGACCCATGTGGGGTCCCACGTCATCGCCCGGCTCGTGGCCCGCGGCTGGAAAGTCGGCGTCGTCGGCCAGTCGCACGCGGTGGTGGAGAACGTGCTGAAGACCGCTGTCACGAAGGCTGGGGTCGACCCGGCGCTGGTGGCCAAAGACGTGAAGCACAACGACGCCCTGCCGTGGGCCCGGCGCACCGGCAAGGACGTTGCGGAGCTGCTGGGTGCGCCTGGAGGCGCCCTCGTCGGTGGCACGGCGTGGACCATGACCGGCGCCACCGTCCCGGCCGGCTCCCTGGACCTCCTGGTGATCGACGAGGCCGGCCAGTTCTCGCTGGCCAACACCCTTGCCGTGGCGCAGGCCAGCAGCCGGCTGCTCTTGCTCGGCGACCCGCAGCAGCTGCCGCAGGTCAGCCAGGGCAGGCACCCGGAGCCGGTCGACGAGTCGGCCCTGGGCTGGATTTCCGCAGGCCACGCCACGCTGCCGCCCGAGCTTGGCTACTTCCTGGCCGACTCGTGGCGGATGACCTCCGAGCTGTGCCTGGCCGTCTCGGAGTTGTCCTACGAGGGCCGGTTGCGTTCCGCCCCATCCGCGGATCTGCGCCGTCTGGAGGGTGTGCCCGCGGGGATTGAGACGGTGATGGTGCCACACAGCGGGAACACGACGTCGTCGGCCGAGGAGGCTGCCAAGGTCGTCGGGCAGGTGCGCCGCCATCTGGGCCTTTCCTGGCACACCGCAGACGGAGCCCGGCCGTTGGAGGCGTCCGACATTCTGGTGGTGGCCGCCTACAACGCCCAGGTCAATGTCGTCCGCGATGCCCTGGACGCCGCGAATCTCTCCGGCGTGCGGGTGGGGACCGTGGATAAGTTCCAGGGCCAGGAGGCCGCGGTCGTGATTGTGTCCATGGCATGTTCTGCGGTGGCCGAGGCTCCGCGGGGCATGGAATTCCTGCTCTCGCGGAACCGGATCAATGTGGCGGTGTCCCGCGGCCAATGGCGTGCCGTGATCGTCCGCGCGCCCGAACTGACCAACTACCTCCCCGCCCACCCCGAGGGTCTGGAGCAGCTGGGCGGCTTCATCGGCCTGTGCCAGAGGTCAGTCCGCGCGTAGCTGTCCTAGCCGCACCCTCCGACGAGGGACATGCCCATTCTTCGGTGGCCTCAGCGTGGGACATGCTCATTCTTCCCCTCGACCAACGGACATCAAGGCATCATGCCCATCGCCCGCGGTCAGAGCCGGACATGTCCACTCTTCGCCACCCACCCCACGGAACATGCCCATTCCTCGGCGGCCACCCCGTGGGACATGCTCATTCTTGGCCTCGACCAAGGGACATCTAGGCATCATGCCCGTCGCCCGCGGTCAGGGCTGGACATGTCCCACGGTGGCGGGGTCCGTCGCGGGGAGGCCTTTGGCCAGCACGAGCGCCTCATCGAGCACCGTGCCGAAATTCACCGGGTCGTGTGCGAACCGGCCCAGGAACAGGCCGGAAACGCCCTCGAGGTCTGGCAGCAGTCCCGGTTTGGCCGATCCGCCGTAAATGACCGGCAACCCTGGCACGCCGGCGGCGGTGAGCTGGTCCCTGAGCCGGCTGACGACGTCGGACACGTAGGCGGCGGCGGCCGGCTCGGTCGCGCCGATGGCCCAGACCGGTTCGTACGCCACCATCAGGCGGCCGGCGAGGTCCCAGTCGCCGTCGACGGCCGACTCGATCTGGCGGTACACAAAGTCCGCCGCGGCCGCCGGCTGCCCGCCGTCGCGCTCCCCCACGCACAGCAGCGCGGCGAGCCCGGCGCCGTCCGCGGCCCGGACCTTGCGGGTGACCATGGCGTCGTCCTCGCCGAAGTGCCGCCGGCGTTCGGCATGGCCGATCTCCACGAGCCGGACGCCGAGTTCCGCGAGCATGGACGGGGCCACTTCCCCGGTCCAGGGCCCGTCCGCCCAGCCGCAGTTCTGCGCACCAAGGAGCAGCGGCGAACCCGCCAGGAGCCGGGCCGCCGCGGGCAGGACGGGGAAGGACGGGATGACAAACGGGACAACCCGCCCGGCCGCGAGGGCCGGGCGGGTGTCCACTTCGTGCTGCAGCCGCTCGAGCCAGTCCAGGCTGTCCCGGTAGCCGAGGTACATCTTGGTGCTGACCCCCACCAGGATGCGGGTGTTGGAGGTCTGGCTGCCGGGGCTCTGCTGCATGTGTTGGTGCTTTCTGCTGGATCCAGTGGATGGGTGCTGGACGTCGCGCTGGAATGAGGCCGGGGGCCTTTACTGCTCCAGCAGCTCGTCGGCCTTGTTCTTGAAGCGGCGGGTCGCGAACATCATGGCCGCTGCCAGGAACGGGAGCACGCCGAGGGCGTAGACGCCCATTGTCCCGGTGTCCGAGGCGGTGATCTGGTTGACCGAGGTGCGCAGGATCGGCGCAACGAAGCCGCCGAGGTTTCCGAGCGAGTTGATCAGGCCGATCCCCGCGGCCGCGGCGGTTCCCGTGAGGAACGCCGTCGGGTAGGACCACGCGATGGGGCCGATGGAGAGGAACGAGCACACGGCGAGGGTGATGAAGATGATGCCGAGCGCCGGAATGTGGTTGGCGCCGGCCCACGCGGAGCCGAAGATGCAGAGTCCGGTGGAGATGAATAGGCCGGTGCCCCAGACCCGGCGGCGGATCACGGTGTTCGCTGCCTTGCCGATGAAGTAGCAGGCGAAGATGCCGAAGAACCACGGGATGGCTGCCATCAGGCCGACGGCGATGCCCACCTTCTGGCCGGTCAGCTGGGCGACCTGCTGCGGCAGGTAGAAGGTGACGCCGTAGACGGCGATCTGCAGGCAGAAGTAGATGACGGTGAAGTACCAGACCTTGCCGTTCTTCATGGCGGCCAGGACGCCGTGCGGCCCGGACTCTTCCTTGACGGTGTCCTCGAGCGCCATGACCTCCAGGAGCGCGTTCTTCTCGTCCTTGTCCAGGAACTTGGCGTCCTGCGGGCTGTTGATCAGGAAGAAGTAGGCGGCGATGCCGGCAACGACGGCCAACATGCCTTCGACGAAGAACATGACCTGCCAGCCCTGGACGCCGGGGACCTGATCGCCGATGTTGATCAGCCAGCCGGAGAGCGGCGCGCCCAGCATCTGGGAGAACGGCTGGGCCAGGTAGAAGATGGCGAACATCTTGACGCGGACCTTGTTGGGGAACCACGCGGCCAGGAACATGATGACGCCGGGGAACAGCCCGGCCTCGGTGACGCCCAGCAGGAAGCGCAGGATGATGAAGGAAGTCTCGCCCTGGACGAACGCGAAGCAGGCGGAGACGATGCCCCAGGTGATGGCGATCCGGGCCAGCCACACCTTGGCGCCGAATTTGGTCAGGAGCAGATTGCTCGGGATTTCGAACAGTGCGTAACCGATGAAGAAAATCCCGGCACCCAGGGCGAATGCGCCGGCACTAATGCCCTTGTCCACGCCCAGCGCCGCCTCGGAAAAGCCCACGTTGGTGCGGTCCAGGAAGGCCACCACGTACAGGATGACCAGCATGGGCATCAGCCGGCGGGAGGCCTTGGAGATGGCCGATTTAAGGACCGGTGTCTCCAGTAGGTCCCGGGTGGACGTTGTTGTTACGGTCATCAAAAAACTCCTCGTCGAGCAATCAGTGGTGTAACTCAGGGGGGTGAATCAGTTGCATAGAAGTGGCCGGATCGGGCCGGCGAAGGCAGGCCGGGCCGGATCCGGCCGGAGAAACTATCGCGAAAAAACCATCATCAGGACGCCTGCCACGCAGGCCAGGATCCCGACGGCGAGGTAGATCTTCCGTCCCTTGCTCCAGGCTGCGAATCCGGACGCGGGGGGTTGGCTGTGTTGTGCCACGAAGCTTCTTCCTTAGTGCATGTAGAGTCCGCCATCCACATTCAGCGTCTGGCCGGAGATGTAGCCGGCGTCCTCGCTGATGAGGAAGGCGATGGCTGCTGCGATGTCCCGGGTGGTACCGACCCGGTTGACCACAAGGTCTTTGGTGAGTTCGTCCTTGCGTTCCTCGCTGAGGGTGCCGCCCATGATGTCGGTGTCGATGGGCCCGGGTGAGATGGCGTTGACCGTGATGTCGTATTCGCCCAGTTCACGGGCCGTGGCCCGGGTCAGGCCGATCACGCCGGCTTTCGCCACGGAGTACGGCGTCTTGGAGAAGGTGCCGCCGCCACGCTGCGCGGAGACCGAGGAGATGTTCACGATGCGCCCGATCCTGTTCTTCACCATGGATTCCGCGACGCGGCGGGTGGCGTAGTGGACGCCGTTGAGGTTGATGTTCAGCACCCGGTCCCATTCGGCGGCGTCGAGTTCCAGGTAGGGCACCGGAGAGCTGACCCCGGCCACGTTGGCGAGCGCAACGATCTGCGGCAGTTCCACCTCGATGGCGTCGATTGCCGCGCGGACCGAGCCTTCGTCGGAAACGTTGGCGCCTGCGCCGAAGGCCTTGACGCCGTGCTCGGCTGCCAGTTCCTTGGCCGCCGCCTTGCAGAGGGCGTCATCGAGGTCGATGATGCCGATGTTCCAGCCCTGTGCGGCCAGGTAGCTGGCGGTGGCGCGGCCGATGCCGCGCTCGGACACCGCGCCGGTGATGATGGCGGTGCGTTCTTTGGGGAAAATGCTCATGGGAAGGCTCCTGAAGTGAAAAAGGAAGGTACGGAATCAGCTGATGGGGGCGGGGCCGAGCTCGTCGATGAGCTTCTGCATGGCCACGTACGCCTTGTTCCGGTAGGCGATCAGTTCCGGCGTGCGCTCCGCCGGGACGTTGAGGAAGCCGGCTCCGGTCTTGGTGCCCAGCTTTCCGGCCTCCACCAGGTCGGTGAGGATCTTCGGCGTCGCGAACCGTTCCGGGAAATCGGTCTGGAGGGACTTGTAGCAGAAGTTGTAGACGTCCAGCCCGGCCATGTCGGCAATGGCGAAGGGCCCGAAGAACGGCAGCCGGAAGCCGAACGTGGTGCGGACCAGGGTGTCAACGTCCTCTGCGGTCGCGATCCCCTGCTCCACCAGCTGGGCGGCCTCGTGGAACAGCGCGTACTGGAGCCGGTTGAGCACGAAGCCGGTGACGTCCTTGACGACGGCGGTCTGCTTGTTGGCAGCATGCACGAGGTCGCGGACAGCGCCGACCGTGGCGGCCGAGGTGCCGGCATGGGGGATGATTTCGACGCCCGGAATGAACGGGGACGGGTTGGAGAAGTGCACGCCCAGGAAGCGTTCCGGGTTGGTGACCGGCTCGGACAGGTCCGCGATGGAGATCGTGGACGTGTTGGACCCGATGATGGCGTCCGGGCGGGCGGCCGCGCTGATGCGGGCCAGGGTCTGGTGCTTGATCTCGATGACCTCGGGGACGGCTTCTTCGATGAAGTCGGCGTCCGCCACGGCTTCCTCGATGTCCTTGGCGGGCCAGAGGTTTTCCTTCAGGATTGCGGTGGCGCCTTCCGGGAAGAGCCCGGCGGCAACGAATTCGTCGGATTCGGCCAGGAGCCGCTCGTAATTCTTCTGGGCCACTTCCGCGGACACATCCGCGAGCGCCACCCGGGCGCCACCGAGTGCCAGGACCTGCGCGATCCCGCCGCCCATGTAGCCGGAGCCGACGACGGCGATCTTGCGGGCGGCGTTGATGGCGGCCGCGGTTGCTGTTGATTCGGTCATGTTCAGACTGCCTTCGTGTATTCGGGTTCGTACGAGCAGATGGCGTCCACCTTCGCGGCGGAGGAGGAGTTTTCGTCGAAGCGGTGGCTCAGCCATTCGCCCACGAGCTTCTTGGCCAGTTCCAGCCCGATGACGCGCTGCCCCAGCGTGAGCACCTGGGCGTTGTTGCTCAGGACGGAGCGTTCCACCGAGTAGCTGTCGTGGGCCGTGACGGCGCGGATGCCGGGGACCTTGTTGGCCGCGATCGCCACGCCCAGGCCGGTGCCGCAGATCAGCAGCGCCCGGTCGGCGTCGCCGTCGGCGATCTTGCGGGCCGCGTCGACGGCGACGTGCGGATAGGCGGTGGAGTCGTTGGCGCCGACTCCCACGTCCTGCACGGACGCCACGCGGGGGTCGGCTTCGAGGAGCGCCTTCAGCGCGTTCTTGTATTCGACGCCGGCCTCATCGTTGCCGATGACCACGCGCCAGCCTGTTGCTGTGCTCATGCTTGTGCTCCTTGTTCCGCCGGCTCGGGGGTGCCGGGCCGGGTTCCTGTGTCTGCGGTGTCGGTGTGGGTGGATATCCGGGTCGCGATGAGGGCGAAAGACACCGCTCCGGGGTCGGGGTGGCCGAGGCTCTTCTCGGCGAGCGGGCGGGCCCGGCCTTTGAGCGGACGCAGCCCGGCGGTCCGCTCTGCGGCGGCTGTG
>NZ_KI914907.1:72237-73867 GCF_000520575.1 Arthrobacter sp. I3 | reverse complement strand
GCGAGGGAACCGGCCACTGGTGTGCCGGCGTCGAACGCGGTGAGGAAAGCGTCCTGGAACGGCAAGAGGGCGTCCACCATGGTCTTGTCCCCCGGCTCGGCCTTGCCGAGCGCGGTGATGGCATCCACGAAGGCCGTGACCGCGGCGGCCGCGTCCTCGCCGCTGTAGCTGTCCTGGTTGCCCAGGGCCTGTCCGGCGGCGATGATCGCCGAGCCCCAGAGCGCACCCGAGGTGCCGCCGGCGCGTTCGCTCCAGGCCTCCCCCGCAGCGGTCAGGACCCGCCACGGCGAGGCGCCGCCGTCGTTCGCGGCAGCCTGTTCGGCCGCGGTGACTGCCGCGTCCACGCCGCGGCGCATGCCGATCCCGTGGTCGCCGTCGCCGGCGACGGCGTCCAGGCGGCCCAGTTCTTCCTCATGCTCGACCACCACGTCCCGCGCGTGGCCGAGGAAGTCGGCGGCCAGCCGGCCGAGGGCTGCCGCCGCGGCGGTGGGCCGTTCGACGTCGGCGGTCTCTTCGGCGTCCGGACCCGCGAGTTCGCGGCGGGCACGGGGGGCCAGGTTTCCCTTGCGGAACGCCGGGGTGTCGGCCGGGGCGGCCCAGTACTGCTCGAGTTCCTCGTCCAGCCACAGCAGGGTCAGGGACAGCCCGGACATGTCCAGGCTCGTGACGAGCTCGCCGCATTCGGGTGCGACGACGGTGAGCCCGGCGGCGGTGAGGAGCTTCTCGATCTTGCCGAACAGCAGGAAGAGCTCGTCGTACTTGACCGTGCCGAGGCCGTTGACGATTGCGACCACGCGGGTGCCGGCGTCGTCCGGTTTGTCGGCCAGGAGCCGGCTGACCAGGAGTTCGGCCAGTTCGGAGGCGGTGGGCATGGGGTGGTCGGAGATGCCCGGTTCACCGTGGATGCCCAGGCCCAGGGACATGTGCCCCGCGGGGACAGAGAACAGCGGGGCCTCCGCGCCGGGCAGCGTGCAGCCGTCGAAGGCCACGCCGAGGGACCGGGTGCGGTAGTTGGTCCGGATGGCCAGCCGTTCGACGTCGTCCAGGCTCAGTCCCGCCTCTGCGGCGGCGCCGGCGATCTTGAAGACCGTCAGGTCCCCGGCGATGCCGCGGCGCTTCTCGATCTGCTCCAGCGGGGCGCTGGCGATGTCGTCGGTGACCAGGACGGTGCGGGTTTCGATGCCTTCGGCGTTGAGACGCAGCTGGGCCTGGCCGAAGTGCAGGACGTCGCCGGCATAGTTGCCGTAGCTCAGCAGCACGCCGCCGCCGGCGTTGGCGGCCTTGGCCACGCGGTAGACCTGGCCGGCCGCGGGCGAGGCGAACATGTTGCCGCAGGCCGAGGCGGTGGCCAGGCCGGGCCCGACGAGGCCGGCGAAGGCCGGGTAGTGCCCGGAGCCGCCGCCGACCACCAGGGCCACCTGCCCGGAGGGGACTTCGGTGGAGCGGACGACGCCGCCGTCGACTCGGGCCACGTAGCCGCGGTTGGCCGCAACGAAGCCGTCCAGTGCCTCATCCGCGAAATCAGCGGGATTGTCGAAGATCTGGGTCATGGTTCCTCATTGAATCCGTGTTGGAGAACTAATGCTGTGGGTAGAGAGGTGGGTGGTGCGGCCGCCCCCCCAAGTGGCTT
>NZ_KI914907.1:46588-72137 GCF_000520575.1 Arthrobacter sp. I3 | reverse complement strand
GCACCACGCGCCGGGTCAGCGCCCGGTCAGGCGCTGAGTTCAGAAGCTGGCTTCAGGCGCTGGCGAGTGCCGTGGCTGCCGGCAACTGCCGGCCCTGGGCCACCTGGCTCGCGCCGAGGGCGTAGCCGTCGGTCTTCGGCAGGACCTGGCGGCGGAGGTAGTCCTGGTTGCTGGCCGTGACGCTGAGGCCGTCGCCGCCGTAGTGCTCGGTGCACAGGATGCCCTGGAAGCCGACGGAGAGCGCGGTCTTGAACGCCTCGCGGTAGTTGATGAGGCCGCTTTCCATCGGGGCCGGCATCGCCACGTAGGTGTCCCGGGCGACGTCCTCGTCGCGGATGTAGTTCTTCATGTGCCAGTAGTTGGAGTACGGGAGGGTCTTGGCGACCATCTCGCGCCAGTCCTCGATCGGGCGGTGCAGCCGGATGAGGTTGCCGATGTCCGGGTTGATGCCGACGTTGGCCAGGCCGATGTCCTGGACCAGCTGAACGGAAGAATCCGCGGTGCCGAGGTAGGTGTCCTCGTACATTTCAAGCGAGAGCAGGACGCCGACCTCGGCCGCGTGCTGGCCAAGGTCGCGCAGGCGGCTCACAGCTTTGCCCCACGTTTCCTTGTCCCCTACCGGGTCCTTGTACCCTTCGACGGTCCAGAACCAGAGCTGCTTCTGCTGCTCGGCGGTGATGGCCTGGTGCAGTCCGAACGAGACGACCTCGCAGCCCAGCTCGGCGGCGGCGTCGATGGTGCGGTGGCTGTACGCCAGGTTCGCTTCCCAGTTGCCTTCCTCGATCACGCTGCGGCGGATGGCCGAGATGACGGGGATGCCGATGCCGACGTTGTCCGCGGTCTGCTTGAACTCGGCGAGCCGCGCCGAGCTCAGGTCACCGGGGCGGACCCAGCTGTCCGTGAGGTCGGCATTGGCAAAGCCGGCGTCCTTGACCTCGGTGAGGACCTCGGCCCAGGCGGAGGCGTCGGCGTCGTTGATGTGGTTGCCCTGCGCGTCGGTCCCCGGGAACTGCAGGAGCGCTGCGGTGATGGGCCAGTTTTCGGCTGTATAGGCCATGGGTTCACTCCTTCGTGGAATCCTGTTTCCTATAGGATTTACTATCTAGAGGGATGTTGTCAAGGTCACACCCCCGGGTTACGAGCGCTTCGCGGCGAAGGCCGCTGTCGCGAAGACCTCCGGATTCAGGACGTTGGCAGGGCGCTCCCCTGCCGCGACCGCCAGGATCGACCCAATGGCGCTGGCCGCGACGTCCCGCGTGAAGTCCTCGGTCCAGCACAGGGAATGCGGGGAAAGCACCACGTTGTCCAAGGTCAGGAGCTCGTCGTCGGGAAGCAGGGGTTCCGGCTCAAAGACGTCCAGGCCGGCGCCGGCGATCCGGGCCTCCCGCAGGGCGTCCCGGAGGGCATCCGTGTCCACGAGCTTTCCGCGGCCGATATTGATCAGGTAGGCGCTTGGCTTCATCCGCGCCAACGCGGCCGCGCCGATCAGTTTTTCGGTCGCCGGTGTCAGCGCAGCGCAGAGCACAACGTAATCCGAGCGCTCCAGGAGCTCATTCAGGCCCAGCAGTTCGACGCCGAGTCCGGCGGCCTCCGCGTGGCGGCCGCTGCGGTTGTTGCCCACGACTTTCACCCCTAGCGGGGCCAGGAGACGGGCGAGCTCAGCGCCCACACTTCCGAAGCCCACGATGCCGACCGTCTGGCCCACCAGCGGCGCGCCGCGGTAGTGCTCGCGCTGCGCCCAGTCAGAGGTCCGGGTCAGCCTGTCCTTGGCCAGGAGCTTGTGCGAGAGCGCCAGGAGCAGCGTCAGTCCCGCCACCGCCAACGGCCGCCGGATGGCATCCGGGGTGTTGGTGACAACGATGCCGGCGCGGGTGCAGGCGTCCAAGTCGATGGTTTCGTAGCCGGCCCCGAACCGGGCAATCAGCCTCAGGTCCGGGGCCTGGTCCACGGTGCCTGAATCGAAGGCGATGTGCCCCAGGGACAGCACGGCCTGGACCCCGGCGAGGTCGGCCAGCGGAACCGGGTCTGTGTAACTGGGCAGGACGCTCCAGCTGATGCCATGCTCGCTGAGCCGCTTCAGCCCCAGATCCCCGTGAATGGAGCTTCCGTCCGGCCGTGCGGCGTCGGCCGTGACGGCCACGGTGAACGGCGAGCGGGCGGTGCCCGCGGTGGTGGTTCCCGCCGCCGGGGCGGCCGCCGTGGTGGCGACCGCCGTCGTCGTCAATGCATTTGTTGCTGTGCTCATGCGTCGGTTCGGCTTTCTGTCTGCGCTGCTGCGGTCTTGTCCTTGATGGGTTCGCGGACCAGCACGGTGTACGCCACTGCGGCCAGGGCGGCGATGACGCCGCCGATCACGAACGACGGCGCGTAGGAGCCGGTGGCATCGGCGATCACACCGGTCAGCAGCGGGGCAAAGGCGCCGCCGAAGTAGCCGCCGAAGTTCTGGATGGCACCGACGGAGGCAACCTGTGAGTTGTCCACGATGTCGCCGGGCATGGCCCACGCGGCCGCCTGCATGGTGGCGACGAAGCCCAGTGCCACGGTCATGACAGCGATGGCGAGCGGGAGGGAATCTACGAACGGGATGAGGCAGATCAGGATGCCGGCGGCAACCGCTGCAATGGACATCACGTGACGCTTGGCCAGCAACGGATCGCGGCCGGCCTTCTTCGAGTAGCGCGTCATGACCCAGCCGCCGGTGATGCCGAGGATGGCTGCGCCGAGGTACGGGACAGCCGCAAGCCAGCCGGAGCTGGCGATGCTGGCACCGCGTTCTTCCTGCAGGTAGAGCGGCAGGAAGACGATGAAGATGTTCCAGATCCAAATGACGCAGAAGAATCCGGCCATCATGCCCCAGATCTGGCGGTGCCTAAAGAGTCCGAGCCACGAAACCTTCTTGGCAGTCAGGAGCTGGGTGGTGCGCTGGCTTTCGATGTAATCCAGTTCCTTCGCGCTGATGCGCTTGTGCTCTTCGGGAGCGCGGTAGTAAAGGAAGAAGGCCAATGCCAGCACGATGCCTGCGACACCGAGGAAGAGGAAGATGGCCTGCCAGCCGAACGCGAGCATGATGGCGGTCAGGACGGGCGGCGCGATGGCGGGTCCCCACTTGGAACCGCTGTCCCAGATGGCGGTGGCCTGTCCGCGCTCGGCCCGGGGGAACCAGTCGGCGGTGAGCTTTGCCGACGCGGGCCCGTTGGGGGCCTCGGTGATGCCGAGCAGGAAGCGGAAGGTGACGAACTGCCACATCTTGGTGCCGACGGCCATCAGCGCGGTCGCGATGCTCCAGCCCGCGATTGCGAGGAAGTACATCCGTCGGGCGCCCAGCTTGTCCACGAGCCAGCCAGCGGGCAGCTGGGCAAAAGCGTAGGTCCAGGAGAACACGGTGCCCAGGAGGCCAATGTCCGTCCGGGTCATGCCGAAGTCTTTAATCAGTTGCGGCGCGGCGATGGAGATCGCACTGCGGTCCATGTAGTTGATGATGCCGGCGGCCAGCGCCCAGCCGAGAATCCACCACCGCAGATTCTTGATGGTGCGGCGTGTTGCGGACTCCTTGGGCCCTGCGGCCAAAGTTTCTGTTTGCACTCTTCACTCCCTCGTGACTCCCCATGCCGGCACCGTAGCCGTCACAATCGAAGATCCTATAGGGTCTTCGATCAGCTGTGAAGGGGGTCACAAAAAGAGGGCGAAGAAGCCGGGTGCGGCGCACTGTCACGCGGTGTTGGACCCGCGTGCGTCAGCCTGGGAAGCGAGCCTTATTCCGCGGGAGCGTCCGCGATGGCGCGGCCGCGCACCTTTTGCACATGCTCGGCCATTGCGGCTGCGGCCTTCTCCGGGTCGCCCGTCGCCAAGGCATCCAGGACCGCCTGATGTTCGGCGATCGCGTGGTCGGCGTCGGTGATCCCCACTCCCCCGAACAGGCGGAAGCGCTGAATCTGTCCGCCGAGGGCGGCGTAGGCGGCCACCATGAACTGGTTGCCCGTCTGCTCCGCGATCAGCCGGTGGAACCGCTCGTCGGCCTCGAGGTAGCCGCGGAACTCGGCAAAGGAGGGCCCGCGCGGTGCGTCCTTGAGATCGGCGACGGCCCGTTCCAATTCGGCCAGGTGGCCGGGCGTCAGCCGGGCGCACGCCAGGCGGGCGTTCACAGGTTCGATCGCGAGCCGGGCTTCCATAAGCTCGGCGAAGTCTTCCCGGGTGAACACCGGAGCAACCCGGTAGCCCTTAAGGGCCACGCGGCGCACCATCCCGGTGTGTTCCAGCCTGGCGAGCGCCTCCCGCACGGGGGTGGGCGAGACGTCGAGTTCCCGGGCGGTCCCGTCGATGCTGACCGCGGTTCCGGGTTCCAGCCGGCCATCCATCAGCGACGCCAGAAGTTCCTCATAGACGTGGTCCGCCAAGACCTGCCGGCTGACGGGGCGGCCGGCGGGGCGCCCCTCAGAATGGCTGCCGGTGGAAGCTAATTGCATCTTCAGATCCTATAGGACCAGGCACGGCGAGGCCCCCTTCGGGACATGCTCATTTGCCGCCCCCACCGCTGGACATGCCCCTCGCTCCGCGTCCTAAGCCCACGGGGGACATGCCCAGTCCCGGCGCCAGCCACGGGACATGTCCAGTGGCCAATGCGTCGAGGGAACATGTCCCGGTGGCCCCGATGTGCAGGACGGGACATGCCCACCCGCACATTCCAGCGAGGCACATGTCCAGTCTTAGGCCCAACCGACGAGGGACATGCTCATTGTTAGGCGCGGCCAATGGGCAGAATGGCATTCTGCCCACTGGCCGCGGCGGCCGCCGGGCATGTCCCATGGCCATGATGCGCCGCGAGGAACATGCTCTCTCGTGCAGATCATCGCGGCACATGTCCGGCAGCGGGCGCGGCCCTGTGACTCGCGCATCCTGTCTCGGACCTGCCCGGCGAGGGACATGCTCATTGTTAAATGCGATCAGTGGGCAGAATGGCATTCTGCCCACTGATCGTGGCTGCAGCTGAGCATGTCCAACCGAGCGTGCGCTGCACGGCTCCGCGGGATTCACCGCGCCGCAGATGGCCCTAGTTCTGGTAGGCCGGGTAGTCGGTGTAGCCCTCGGCGCCGTCGGCGTAGAACGTGGATGCGTTTGGCTCGTTGACCGGCAGGCCTTCGCGCCAGCGGCGGGCGAGGTCCGGGTTTGCGATGGCCGGGCGTCCGACGACGACGGCGTCAGCGTGCCCGTCGGCAACCAGCGAGATGGCCTCATCCCGGGTGGTGATGACGCCGAATCCGGTATTGACGAGGAAGGCGCCGTTGAAGCGTGAACGCAGGTCCTGGACCAGTTCGCCGGTGGGATCCTTGTGCAGGATGCTCAGGTAGGCCAGGTTCAGCGGCGCAATAGCATCCACCAGCAAGCGGTACGTCTCACGAACATCTGCGGCGTCCAGTTCGGTGACACCCTGGACGTTGTGCTCCGGCGAGATCCTGATGCCGACGCGTTCGGCGCCCACGGCCTCCACCACAGCCTTCACAACTTCGATCACGAAGCGCGCCCGGTTCTCGGGCGTGCCGCCGTAGATGTCGTCACGCTGGTTCGACGACGGCGCCAGGAATTCGTGCAACAGGTAACCGTTGGCAGAGTGCAGCTCCACGCCGTCGAACCCTGCCTCGATCGCGTTCCGCGAGCCCTGGACAATTTCCTGCAGGACGCCGGGCAGTTCGTCGGTGGTCAGGGCATGCGGCACGGGGTGCGCCTGCTTGCCCTTGGACGTACGGGTCTCTGCCTCGACGGCGATGGCACTCGGCGCAACTACCTGGTGGCCGCCGGTGATGTCCTCATGTGAAACCCGGCCACCGTGCATGATCTGCGCGAAGATCCGGCCGCCTTCGGCGTGAACGGCGTCCGTGACCTTCTTCCAGCCAGCAATCTGGTCCGGGGTGACGATGCCGGGCTGGCCCGGGTACGAGCGCCCGGCCGGGCTCGGATAGGTGCCCTCGCTGACGATCAGGCCCAGTGAGGCGCGCTGGCGGTAGTGCTCGGCAACCAGGGGCCCCGGGATACCTTCCTGGCCGGAACGGAGACGGGTCAGCGGCGCCATGACGAGCCGGTTGGGCAGTTCCAGCTCGCCGAGGGTCATCGGGGAAAACAGCATGCGCAATTCCTTTCGCAGTAAATGGGTTCACTGGCGGCAACTGCGAGGCGTCTGCAACTATTCCCCCGTGAGACTCGGATCACTACGGGTGGACGATGATCTTCACCGCGGTGTCGTTGTGGTTGATCAGCGTGTCGAACCCCTGGTCCACCAAGTCGTCCAAGGCGATCCGCCCCGTGATGAAGGGTTTCAGGTCCACTTTTCCTTCCTGGACCAGCTTGATCGCGGCTTCGTGGTCGCCGCAGTAGGCGATGGTGCCGCGCAGGTCAATTTCCTTCAGCACTACTTTCTGCATGTCGACCGTGGCCGGGTGCCCCCAGATCGAGACGTTGACGACGACGCCGGCGGGCCTCACGACGTCGAGCATGGTGTCCAGCACCGCATTCACACCGGCACATTCAAACGCCGCATCGGCCCCCGCACCGTTGGTCAGTTCCAGCACGCGCGCCTTGACGTCCTCGGCACTCGGATCGAGTACGTGATCCGCGACCCCGGACGAAGTCGCCTTGTCTTTGCGGGCGGCCGACAGCTCGGTAACGATCGTGGTGACGCCGATGCCTTTGAGGACCGCGGCGGTCAGCAGGCCGATGGGTCCGGCACCCCCGACGACGGCGACGTCCCCGGCTTTGACGCCGCTCCGGCCGACGGCGTGATACGCCACCGCAAGGGGTTCGATCAGGGCGGCCTCGTCCAGGGGGATGTCGCCGACAGGGTGCACCCACCGGGTGTCGACGACGATCTTCTCGCTCAAGCCGCCACCGCCGCCCGCCAGGCCGATGAAGCCCAACTTGGTGCACAGGTTGTAGTGGCCGCTGAGGCAGGGACCGCATTCATTGCAGACGTAGTACGGCTCCACAACGACGTTGTCTCCGACGGCCAGACCGCTGACGCCTTCCCCCAGCTCCTCGACGGTGCCGGAGAACTCGTGGCCGAGGGTGACCGGGGCGGCCTCGTGGGTGAGCCCGTGGGGGTGGCCGGGCGGCGGGGTGAAAATGGGTCCTTCCAGGAATTCATGGAGGTCGGTGCCGCAGATACCGCACCAGGCCACGGCGATCTTCACCGTTCCCGGTCGCAGCTCCGGCTCTTGAATGTCTTCGATCCGGAGATCCTCGCGGGCGTGGAATCGTGCTGCTTTCATGGTGTTTCACCTTCGCAGTCCAGGACCGTGGATGCGCCCGATCAGGCGCATCCACGGAATAAAAGTTGGATTTTCACAGCGGGGCCGTAGCCCCAGTCTGGTGGCCGTGCCTGAGATTGTCACGACCCCGTGAGTCAGCGCGTCCGGTTAGCGCGCGTGATGCGTGGGCTGCAGCTCGAAGACCGGCGTCGGCAGCCCTTCCATCCTGGCCTTGAGCTGCAGGGCAAGATAATTCGAATAGTGCCGGCTCTGGTGCAGATTGCCGCCGTGGATCCACAGGTTCTCCACGTTGGTGGGCTTCCACATGTTGCGCAGTTCCCCCTCCCACGGCCCCGGATCCTTCGGCGTCTCCGATCCGAACCCCCAGCACTTGCCGACGGCGTCCGCCACCTCGGGCGAGACCAAATCAGCCAGCCAGCCGTTCATCGACCCATACCCCGTGGCGTAAATAATGACGTCGGCATCCAGCTCCGTTCCGTTGGCCATCACGACGGAGTTGCCGGTGATCTTGCTGACCTGGCCATTGGCCAGCTTGACCCGGCCGTCGATGATCAGCTGCGAGGCGCCGACGTCGATGTAGTAGCCGGAGCCGCGCCTCAGGTACTTCAGGAACAAGCCGGAGCCGTCAACGCCGAAGTCCAGGTCAAAGCCGGCAGCCTCGAGCTGGGCGTAGAACTCCGCGTCCCGGCGGGCCATCTCCGCATAAACCGGGATCTGGGCTTCGGGCAGAATCCGGTACGGCAAGGAGGCAAACAGCAGGTCGGCTTTCTCCGTGGTGACGCCGTTGGCCAGCGCCTCTTCGGAGTACAGCCCGCCGAGAGCCAGGTCCATGAGGGATTCACTGCGGGCAATATGCGTCGAGGACCGCTGGACCATGGTGACGTCCGCGCCGTGTTCCCAAAGGTCGGCGCAAATATCGTGGGCCGAATTGTTGGAGCCGATGACCACGGCCTTCTTGCCGGTCCAGTCGCCACCGCCCGGGTGCTTGGACGAGTGGTACTGCTCCCCCAGGAAGGACTCGGCGCCGTCGAACGTGGGGACGCTCGGGTACCCCGATACACCCAGGGCGAAGACGAGCTGCTTCGGGCGCAGGGTGACCGGTTCGCCGTCGCGCATCACCTCCACCACCCACTCCTGGGACGTTTCGTCGAAGCGGGCGTTGGTGCACTCGGTTTTGGACCAGTAGTTCAGTTCCATGATCCGTGTGTAGTTTTCCAGCCAGTCGCCGATCTTGTCCTTGGCCGCGAAAACCGGCCAGTCGTCGGGGAACTTCATGTAGGGCAGGTGGTCGTACCAGACCGGATCGTGCAGGTGGAGGGACTTGTAGCGGTTACGCCAGGAGTCACCCGCGCGCTCATTCTTTTCGATGATGATGGTGGGCACTCCGAGCCTCCGCAGCCGCGCGCCCAGCCCGATCCCGCCCTGGCCGCCGCCGATGATGACGGTGTAGGGCTGGTCTTCGTAGCCGAGCCTCGCCTCCTGTTCCTCCTTCAGTTCCAGCCAGGATTTGCGGCCTTTGGTGATCTCGTGGGCGACCCCCTTGTCCCGGTTGGGGCCCTTCTTTTCCTCAAAGCCCTTCAGTTCCTGCATGGTGGTGAGCAGGGTCCAGCATTTGCCATTCCGGAGGCGCAGATGGGCGTAGCCCCGGGCCTGGGCGGTCTCGAAGTTCACCCAGGCCTCGGCATTGGCGGCGTCCCCGGTGGCGTCCTCGGCGAGGGTCCAGTTGCTGGGCCGCACGTCGTCCAGGGTCGCCTCGAGCATGCGCCGGATGTCCTCTTTGCCCTCCAGCGTCTTGAGGTTCCAGGTGAAGGAGACGAAGTCGCGCCAGTACGAGTCGTCGTCGAAAAGTTCCAGTGCGGCGTCAGTGTTGTGGCTGCGCAGTGCCTCATCGAACTGCGCCAGCCACGCCCCGACGACGCCGTTTGGTGTCTCAGGCATGTTTCCTCTTTCCATTGCTGACAGGGGGCCGCTCCCGTTGCGTGGCGCCTAGACCGCGCAGTGACCCGCATCACAAGTAAAAGTCGCAGGGGGTTACAATCGGGTTACACGGAGCTCTCAAGCTGTCGGCGGGCGCGCAGGGTGGCCGACGGCGGCAGGGACCCGGCCGGGTGCGACGATTCGAGGGCGAGTTGAGAGAATGAGCATGCGGCAGGGCAATGGCCCCATCACGCATCCCTCGGACCTCAGGTTTTCTGCACCGGCGGAGTACGCCCGAATACTCCGGGCGGCGCACGAGACCACGATTTCGGGCACTCCGGATCCGCATCTCTCGCCGTCGCTTATCAAGTCCTGGCAACGTTCCCTGGCGCTGGGTATCAATCCGGACCAGCACCGGCCCTTGCACCGGCATGAAGTCTCCGAGGCGCGATCCCTCAGCGCCGGCCATCGGCTGGCTGCGGTGATGCCTGCGTTGTCACAGCTTCTGGCCGATGAGACCGTGACCGGACGCCATCTGCTGATCGTCACCGACCACGAGGGCGAAGTTCTGTGGCGCGTCGGCAGCAAGCAGGCCCTGCGGCTCGCGGACTCGCTGGAGTTCGTGGAGGGCGCCGACTGGTCCGAATCAGGAGTGGGCACCAACGCCATCAGCGAGGCCTTGGTGACGTGTGCGCCGGCGCAACTCTTCTCGGCCGAGCACCTTGTGCGGACCCACCATGACTGGGCTTGCACCGCATCCCCCATTCGCGACCCTTTGACCGGCGACATCATCGGCGTCCTGGACGTCTCCGGCCCGTTCGAATCGGTCACGCCGGACAGCCTGCGGCTGGTCCGTTGCGGAGTGCGGCTCGCAGAGGAGCTGCTGAAATCGGCCCCGTTTCCCGACGGCGGCGTCGGGCGCTCGGGGCAGCGGGCCCCTGGTGGCGAGCGGGCAGTGCGCGACGGCGGCGCCCGGCCCCAGCTCGTGCTGCGGCTCTTGGGGGACGCGCCATCCGCGGCGGTCGACGGCGGCATCAGCCGCCCGCTGACAGTGCGCCGCGCCGAAATCCTGGCACTGCTGGCCTCGCGTGATCAGGGCTGGAGTGCCGAAGAATTGGCTTACGAGATCCATGGCGACGCCGGCACCGGCGCGGCGATCCGGACCGAGATGCACCGGATCCGCGCCATTCTGGGGGATGTCCTGGAAGCGAACCCCTACCGATTCTCTTCAACCCTCAACGTCGTGACCGACGCTTCCGTTGTGGCCGGTCATCTGCGGGACGGTCGGGTTGCCGAGGCGTTCGCGGCGTACCCGGCAAAACTGCTCACCCGTTCGGTCAATCTGGCGATCGGGTTCATGCGCGACGAGCTCAACACAGCCGTGGGAGCTTCCGTCCGGTCAAGCGGTGATGCCCGGCTGATGCTGCAGTGGTGCACCAGCGACATGGGGTCCTTCGATACGGCGACTGCGGCTGCCGTGGCTGCGCTATTGGGGCCGGACGACCCGCGTTGCCAGCTCGTGAATGCCCGGATGGAACGGGTGGACCGGGAATTGCGAGCCTAGCCACGGACTAGGGAGGCGGCGGGGCGACCCCGGGGCAGCCTTGGCCTTGGGGATTCTGCAGGCACGTGTCTGCGTAGTTCCTGGTGATCGTCCGCCAGACACTGACGGTCTGCGGCGGCGAGCTGAATTGCCCTTGGCCGGGGATGGGCAGCGGCGGTCCGTCATTGACGGAGTAGGTTCCCTGGAAATGCGTCGTCAAAACCACTGGGAAGTCGCCGGTCTGGGTGTACACGTGACTCGTCAGGGTCTTCTCGCCCCAGCGATCCTGCGGAAGCGGTCCGCCGGCCACCGCTTGTGGGCCGAGCGAGGTGCCGTCGCCATAGCTCCAGGAGTACTGCACGGGCTTAGCGGTGACGTGGACGGCCTGGGCCAGGATTGTGATGTCGAACTGCTGATCTGCGGCGCTGGCGAAGAAATTGGTCTCGGCACCCCGGAGCGTGTTGGGGCTGGGTTGGGCTGTAGACAGTCCCGCAGTAATCGGAAGCCGCTGGAACTCCCTCTGGATCATTGCGGCAATTCTGGGCAGCAAATCCGCCGGCCGGGGATCGAAGAGGCACGTTGGGCCGGAGTGAAATGACCATGTCGGGTTGGGTACGCCGGCCGGCGCTTTCAGCCAGATAACGGGAATGCCGGCCTTTCCGTCTGGACCGTTCGAACAGTCCACCGCTGCGGCGAGACAGTCGGCGTCAAAGTCGCCTCCGCCCAAATGGCACTGGAGCTCGTATTTGTACTGGAAGGGGTCTGCAGATACAGATCCGGGTTGCGACCATACGAACCGCCCCGTCGACGGGTCGACCAGCCAGCCGCCGACATCAACGGTGTCGTCACCCCAATTACCGACAATAGGTGGTGGCTGGCCTTCGGCTCGCGCGGAAATAGGCGTCCCGACAAAAATGAGAAACAACATCGCCATAGCAGGGCCTCGGCCCCACAACAACCGACGCATCGTGCTAGCCGACGATCGGCTGAATGTTGTTGACGTACCAAGCCCCACGTTTAAACACAGCGAGCATGAGGTTGCCGGTATCTTCTGGCTTGGCCGCTGCCTGCTGCAGTGTGCCATCGGCGTTGTAATAGGAAAGCGCCTGCTGCGAGACTTGGATCGCTACTTGATAGTTGCCATCCGGTGCAACCTTGAACGTTGTGCTGACCGAAGGTGTTTGAACCTTACCGCCTGCGAGCCATCGCCCACCCTCGTGCCACCCTGAAATTACAGCCTTGGCCCTTTCGCAGGCGCGACATTGGGAACTTGTTATCGCGTCGAGCCTCGAAGTATCTCCAGTTTCATATCCATAATTGAGCAACACGAACCAGTACCGCGCAAACGCCTCCAGCCCTTCCTTCGTCTCCGCCTTCGCAGCTTCCGGCAACTCGGGTACTGGCACGTTCTGCGCCTTGCCGGTCGCGTCGGCGGGCTTGTAGCTGGCAGTAGGTGTGGGAGTTGCGCTCGGGGTGGCCTGCCCTGAGGGACTCTGCGAAGCAGCCGGTGGGGATCCGGGAGTCGGCGTTCCACCCCCGCTGCACGCTGTGGCCGACATCAGGGAGATCGACACCCAAGCGACCGCACAGGCTCGCCATGGACCGGAAAGCGAAGTGCGAGATGTCATGGTCAGCTACTCCCCCGATAGAAAATCAAGACGATTGAAGCCAATTTGTGGCTTAAGGGTAACTGAGATCACATTTTGCCGGTCAAAATTATCCACAGGCAGCATGTGCCCGCCTGTCGGACCGACGGAACACCCCGGCAGTCCTTTAGCCCCTAGCCAGCGACCGCCCGATTCAGAACAATGAACTCATGATGTTCGAACACGAAGACGGCAATCCGATCCTCACACTGGACGACGACCAAGCCTGGACATTGATTGAGGCTACAAAGCACGGCAGGCTCGTGGTCACCGTGGCCGGAGAACCCGACATTTTCCCCGTGAACTACGCGGCCAGCGGCCGGAAACTGTTCCTCCGCACCGCCCCGGGAAACAAACTGGCCGAGCTCACCATCAACTCGAAGGTGCTCTTCGAAACCGACGGGATCCTGTCCGAGGAAGCATGGTCAGTAGTCCTGCGCGGCACTGCACGCGTGCTCGACCAATCGGCGGACATCGCCGACGCCGAGGCCCTCGGGCTGAAACCGTGGGTTCCGACGTTGAAGGACTTCTACGTCGAAATTACGCCGACGTCGCTCAGCGGACGCCACTTCCAGTTCGGCGAACACCCGGAGCGGGAAATCTAACGCCCGACGGCGACTACCGCCCGCAGTTCCCCGGTCCGCCACCCCCGGTCCGCATCAGACCCGCCCCGAGGCTGCTGCCCGGCGGCTGCTGGCCGGCGCCAGGACTTGGCACCCGCCTAGACTTAAACAATGGCGGACAAGCTGACTCCGGAGCGGCGCAGCTGGAACATGTCCAGGATCCGGGGCAAGAACACCAAGCCGGAAATGCTGGTCCGCAGGCTGCTGCACGCGAAGGGATACCGCTATCGCCTGCACGGCACCGCGAGCGGCGGCAAACTCCCGGGCAACCCCGATCTCGTCTTCGCCGGCCGCCGCAAAGTCATCTTCGTCAACGGCTGCTTCTGGCATTTCCACGACTGCCGGGTGGGCCAGCACGCACCCCAGGCAAACGCCGAGTTCTGGGAAACCAAGCGCACGCGCACCCGGAACCGCGATGCCGCCCAGCGGCTTCAGCTCGAACTCGATGGCTGGGAAGTCCTCACCGTGTGGGAGTGCGAACTGAAGGACCGATCGGCGTTGGAGCTCCGCCTCGATGCCTTCCTCCAGGGCCCTCCCCGCCACGGTCCTTTCCTGCACAGCCCGGCCCGGCCCGGGACGAGCCCTCCTGAGGACCTTCGCTGAGCAGCAACTCCCCGCGTGTCGCGCGGCCCACCTCCAGTGCAGGCTGAACGACCTCAGCTAATATTCGACTCCGGGGGCGATAGGCATTATTCGGTCAGTACATACGCGTACTGCAAACACGGGAGAGCGCACGATGCCGCACTTGCTGATGTCCAACGACCAGCCCGAAACGGCTGCTGCGCCAACAGATTCCAGTCCCGCAGATTCCAGCCCCACAGATTCAGACCCCACAGTTCTGCCGTTCCGTCGCCTCGGCCACACGAGGCTCCACGGCTTCCGGGCCCGCCCGCTCCGCGGAGCGAACCCGGATCTGGAGCCGCTGCGCCGGCAGGCGGCCTCGATCATTGATGAGGTTCTGGCTGGCACCAACGCGGAAGAAGCTGACGTGCGGGAGAAACTCCAGTGGCACGTCGCCAACAACCCGGGCCAGCCGGAAAAGGCGCTCCTGGAACATTTGCGGACAGTGGCCGACCAGCAGGAATCCGCCTAGCCGGCGGACCTGTCGATACTGGCCTGCCGGAGCACTTCGCCCCACGACTGCTGGGCAAGATCTGCCACGGCGGCCAGGATTTCCGACGGCGGTAGCGACAGATCCAGCGGGAACTCAACAATGTCGATGTCGGTATTGAGAATTCGGCGCAGCTTGATTTCCCCGGCTCCCGGGTAAACGATCCACGCCGTCGGCACCCGCAAGGATGTGCAGTAGGCCAGCATCCGGTAGTGGTCGCCCGAAAGGGACGCGCCGACGTCGGCCGCGGCCTTGTACTTGGCGTCGTACACCATCACGGGCCGGCCGCCGAGGAAGTGGACGGCACCGGGCTGCACCACAATGCGGTCCGAGTCGCGGACGGCCTCGTTCAGCAGGGCGTTGTAGCGCAACCGCATTTCTCCGGGGTAGGCGGCCATGGCTTCGCGCAGGGCTGTTCCCACGAAGTCCTCGAACACCTTTGCCATGTCCACCACGAACGACGCCGACTGCTGCTTGCCGTCGCCGGCCTCCGCCGACGCGTTCCGCAGGATCAGTTCGGCGAGCCGGAGAGCGGCGTGGTAACGGGTGTTCATCCGGCTGGGCCGCCACTGCGGCAGCGGCGCGCCGGACTGAAGGCGCGTCACGGCGTCGAGCTTTCCCTTGAGCCGGCGCAGGCGGCTCAGGACTTCCGGCCGAACCCGCGGCACCTGGGACATCCGTTCCAGTGCGGCGCGCAGAATCCGGTTCTCCGCGATGTCCTCGGTGAACTCGTCGTAGGAGACTTCCAGCGGAACCAGCATGCCGGGCCGGCGGGAAATCTGGTCCGACATCCGGATCCGGCCCTTGACGGTACGGAGGGATTCTTCCACCATGAGATACCCCTGCAGCACGCCGCGGCTCAGCGCCCGGTCAGCGAGCTGCGCCAGGGATTCGGCCAGGGCGCTCCAAAGGTCAGTGTGCTCCACCGCTGCGACAGAATCGTCCCGGAACCCTTGGTCCCCCGCGTAGCCGAGCAGGAACAGCAAACGGCTCAGACCGAGCCGACCTTTCGGTCGCACCTCCAGCTGCACGGCGGGAGTGCGCACCGAGCCGACGGTCCCCAACGGTTCGACCCGGTACAGGCCCATGCCCATCGGCGAGGCCTTCGCCAGGCCGCTGGCGTTGACGTAGGCGGCAGTGTCCGGATCAAGCCGCTCCACGACGCCGGCGGAGAGTTCGTCGAGGACAATGTGCCGGCAGGCCTCCGCCGCACCGCGTCCGGATGAACCCCGTCCGGATGAACCACGACCTGATGAACCGCGCCCGGCCGGACCGGCTCCGGATGAACCCCGGTGGTCCGAGGCATTGCGGTCCGACGAACTGCGGTCCAGCGCTACGGCGTCCCCGGCCAGCCTAGGCATGCGCCAGGCGGCCCAGGAGTTGTTCCAGTCCGAACCGTTCCTCGAGCTGGGCGCGGTTGAGTTGCCCGTGATAATGCTCCTCCAGCAGCGGCATGAGCTCGTATTTCCAGATCCTGCTCAGGCCCTTGGGCGTCTGCGCGGACTTCTTCATGAAGTAGGAGGGCCCGATCATGAGGTCGCGGTCCCATTCGTCGATCGCGTCGTTCAAAGCGTCAAGCAGCAGGGCCGGCGTCGTGTCCAGGTCGCGGGCCTGGAGGAAGCGCAGCAGCGAGCCCTTCACGGGTTCCGTCTTCGGGTGCAGCTCGATGAAGGAGAAGCGCCGCCGGATGGCCGCGTCCATCATCGCGATGGAACGGTCCGCGGTGTTCATGGTGCCGATGATGTAAAGGTTGTCCGGCAGGGTGAACGGCTCGTTGGGGCTGTATTGCAGGTAGATGCGGTCGTCGCGGTATTCGAGCAGGAAGTACAGCTCGCCGAACACCTTGGCGAGGTTGGCCCGGTTCATCTCGTCGATGATCAGGAAGTACGGTTTGCTCTCGTTCCCGGGCTTGGCCGCTTCCTCGGCGAGCCGGCGCAGCGGTCCCGCCACGAGCTTGAACGACACCTGCCCCTCGTCCGTCTTGTCCGGGCGGAATCCCTCGAAGAAATCCTCATAGGCGTACGACGGGTGGAACTGGACCAGCTTGACCCGCTCGTCCGTGGTGTCGGCGGCGAGCTCGGCGGCGAGGTGTTTGGCGAGGTACGTCTTGCCGGTTCCCGGCGGGCCGTAGAGCACCAGCTGCCGGTTCTCCTCGAGGAGTTCGGCGATTTCCTGCAGCGGCTCCAGGTCCATGTGCAGGGACGCGGCGAACTCCGGCGTCAGCGGCCGGAACCCGTCACAGGCCGGTTCGACGGCGGCATCCGGCGCGGCGCCGTCGCCGTCCTCGGCTTCCGCTTCAGCCGGCAGCAGCGCCTCGAGCGCCTGGATCACGCGGGTGATGTCCACGATGTTGCCGGAGGTGGTCAGCTGGCGCTGCACGTGGCGGGGCAGGCCGGTGGCGTCGTGTTCCTCATCGAACCAGCGGACCTTGCGGCGGAGCTGGCGGTTGTCTTTGGCATGCTCCGGTTCGCCGAGGACCACGCCGATCCGGACCTTGCCCGAGCTCTGGTAGAGCGCAAGGTCACCCGGCTTCATGACGGTCAGGAAGGCGAAGACTGCGGTCTTGGTGTCCTCACGCTCCACGTAGCCGAGGTGCTTGTAGTCCTCGTCAACGGCGTTCTGGACCAGCCCCGCGGTGACGCCGGGGTCCAGCAGGCGGAGGTGTTCGACGTCGAGCGTCACCGCTTCCTCGTCCCGCCACTCCGCCAGCAGCTCGGCGTTGTCGTGGTGGGTGCGCAGGAGCCAGGCGCGGCGGCCGGGGTCGCCGACCTTCCGCCACTGGCTCACCAGCTGGCGTGAGTACCAGTCGATCCGCTGCCCGGCCTGCTGGTCCAGGTGCAGGCGGATCCGGTGGATGTCCGCCGAAATGTCCTCGTCGCTGTCCCCCTTGGCCCCGCCCACGAGGGAAGCGAAGGCGTCGCGGATCTCCTGCCGTTCGACATCGGCCACCACGGGTTCGAAGTAGCTGGGCCAGACCAGGAACTCAATGCTGCGGCGGATGGCCGGCTGGTCATCCGGGGTGCCGGCGACCAGCCGGTGGAAGGCCAGCGGATCTTTGACCGCGGCCTGGACGACGTGGGCCGGCCGCTGTGCGACGTGCTGCACGAAGCGGCAGAGCCATTTCAGGTGGTCCCAGATGGTCCAGTTGAATTCCGCGGTGCGGTCCCGGATCACGCCGTGGTCCGTCATGCCCGCGTAGAGCTCGTCGGGGAGCTCCAGCGCAGGCTCCAGCCAGGATGCCGCCTCGGCGACGCGGGCCCGCTTGACCTTCAGCGACTTGACCTCGTGGGCCAGCGGCAGGGACTGGAGGAAGAGTAGCTCCACGGCCAGTTGCTTCGCCCCGCGGGTGGCGTCTTCCAGGTTCTGGCGCAGGTTGGTCATCATCGGCGCCTTGGGATCTGGAACGCCCCGTTCGAGGCGTTCCAGCAACTCCGCGGCAGCCTGGACGGACCACGTTTTGGTGCGGCCGTCCAGGGCGGACGCCTTGCCGAGCAACCCCGGGCCCAGCACAAACCACGCCGCGTCTTCAATCTCCTTGGAGATACCGAGGGCGCGGTGCAGGGCAGGCTTCTTGGTTGGGGTCATACGTTCAATTTACAGGCTTAAACTGAACGCGCCCATTTAACGCCGACCCTAAACTACCGGCCAGTAGATTACGGACGGGCGGGCAGCAGACTCGGTTTCGCGCCGGGCCGGCGCTTCACGCCGAAGGTGAAATACGTGGCCGGACCGATGAAATTCACCAGCGTGGCAAGCCGCCACATGGCCTTGCTGCCGCGGATCTGCGCAGACGGGCGTCGGCTGATGTCCGTCTGGGCCGCGACCAGCAGCGAGAGTTGGACGATGGCAGCGGCGATGGTTCCGAACCGTGCAATCGGCGAGAGTTCGTTCCACTTCTTCTTGCGGGTGTGCTTCTTGTGCATGTTCTGGCCCATGTTCACAACGACCACGCCTCCTTTTAGCGTCGGAGTTGTTCATTCTAGGAGCCCTACCGGCACCGTGGTAGAGGCTATTGGACCGGGTGGGCACGGGTGTAGGGGGCCAGCCGGTCCTTCTGTTCGGGCGTCAGCCGCAGCACCCGGCCGGTTGCCTCGTCCACGAAGGCGAGATGGCTCGTGGCCCGGACGCAGTCCTCGCGCGTGACGGGATCCTGCACCAGGTAGTGGATGTCAAAGCTGGCGCCCTTGACCGCGCCGATCCACAACTGGACGACGGCGGGCACGTTCCGGTACTCAAGTGTCCTGACGTACCTGATCTTGTGCTCGACCACGAGCGCCAGCGTCCCTTCCGGAATTTCATTGAAGAGCGGCACCAGCGGTTCGGTTCCCGGCAGCCCTGGACCCCGGGGCGGGCCGAACGCCGCGATCCGTGCTTCTTCGAGGATCCGGACAATCTGGACGTTGTTGATGTGCCCGTAGGCATCCATGTCGCTCCAGCGCATCGGCACGCCCACCTCGAGGCGCCAGGGCTCCGTGGCTGTGTTCTCCCCAGCGGCTGCACCCTTCCCGGCGGGGCCCGCGGCTGTGCCTACGCTCTCCCTGCCGGGCCCGTGCCCGCCGGCTGTGCTCTTCCCGGCGGGGCCTGCGGCGCTCAGCTGTGCACCGCCGTCGCGTCCTCCGCGGAATCCGCCACGGCAGAGTCTGCGTC
The DNA here is from genome assembly GCF_000520575.1 of Arthrobacter sp. I3. Lineage (NCBI taxonomy): Bacteria > Bacillati > Actinomycetota > Actinomycetes > Micrococcales > Micrococcaceae > Arthrobacter > Arthrobacter sp. I3. The sequence continues at coordinate 53,394 of NZ_KI914907.1, read as the reverse complement.
CTCGCCGGCGAACTGGGACATGTACAGCCGGTAGTACGCGCCCTGCAGGGCCAGCAGTTGGGCGTGCCGGCCCTGCTCGACGATCTGCCCGTCCTCCATAACAAGGATGGTGTCCGCGTCCCGGATGGTGGAGAGGCGGTGGGCGATGACGAAGCTGGTGCGTTCCGTCCGCAGCGCCGCCATGGCCTTCTGGACCAGGGCTTCGGTGCGGGTATCCACGGAACTCGTGGCCTCGTCCAGGATCAGCAGCGACGGGTTCGCCACAAAGGCCCGGGCGATGGTGATCAGCTGCTTTTCGCCGGCACTGACGTTGTTGCCTTCTTCGTCGATCACCGTGTTGTAGCCATCCGGCAGCGCCCGGACGAAGCGGTCCACGAACGTGGCCTTGGCCGCCGCCATGATCTGTTCTTCGGTGGCGTCCAGCTTGCCGTAGCGGATGTTCTCGTAGATGGTTCCGCCGAACAGCCAGGCGTCCTGCAGCACCATGCCCACCTTGGCGCGCAGCTCCGAACGGCTCAGCCGGGTGATGTCCACACCGTCCAGGGTGATGCCGCCGGAGTTGAGCTCGTAGAAGCGCATCACGAGGTTGACGAGGGTGGTCTTGCCCGCCCCGGTCGGTCCCACGATCGCCACCGTGTGTCCGGGTTCGGCCGTGAAGGACAGGTCCTCGATCAGCGGCCTGTCCGGCGTGTAGCTAAAGGTGACGTGCTTGAACTCGACGTGCCCGTCGGTCTTCGCCGGGAGGTGCTCGGTGGCGGTCTCGGCGTCCTGTTCGTCGGCGTCGAGGAATTCAAAGACCCGCTCGGCGGAGGCGACACCGGACTGCAGCATGTTGGCCATACCGGCCATCTGGCCCAGCGGCTGGGTGAATTCGCGTGAGTACTGGATGAACGCCGTGGCGTCGCCCAGGCTCATGCTGCCCGAGGCCACGCGCAGTCCGCCGACGACGGCGATCCCGACGTAGCTGAGGTAGGAGACAAACTGCATGACCGGCATGATCATGCCGGAGACGAACTGGGCTCCAAAGCTGGCCTTGTAGAGTTCCTCGTTGCGCTCGTCGAAGCGGGCCAGCATGTCGGCGTCGCGGCCGAACACGCGGACGAGGTCGTGGCCGGAGAACGATTCCTCGATCTGGCCGTTGAGCTCGCCGGTGTTCTTCCACTGGGCGGCGAAGAGTTTCTGGCTGCGGGCGCCGATGATGCCGGCTGCCACGCCGGAGAGCGGCAGGGCGACGAGCGCGATCAGGGCCAGCTGCCAGGACACGATGAACATCATGATCACGATCCCGATGACCGTCAGGGCCGAGTTCACCAGCTGGGCGAAGGCCTGCTGGAGCGCCTGCTGGATGTTGTCGACGTCGTTCGTGACGCGGGAAAGGATGTCGCCGCGCTGGCGGGTATCGAAGTAGTTCAGCGGCAGCTTGTTGAGTTTCTTCTCGGTGTCATCGCGCAGCGTGCGGACCACGCGCATGACCAGCACGTTGAGGACATAGCCCTGGAGCCAGAGGAAGATGTTGGCGACGAAGTACATCACCAGCACCACGCTGATGAGGAACGCGAGCTTCTGGAAATCGATGCCGGCGCCCGGCACGACGTCCATCTTGGCGAGCATGTCGGCAAAGTTGTCCTGGCCCTGGGAGCGCAGTCCTTCGATGAACTGTTCTTTGGTGGCCCCGGCCGGGAGCTGCTTGCCGACCACTCCGGCGAAGATCACGTCCATCGCCTGGCCCAGGATCCTCGGGGCAATGACGTTGAGGACGACGGCGACCGTCACCATGGCGAGCACGGCGGTGATACCGGCGCGCTCGGGCTTCAGCAGCCCCATGAGCCGTTTGGCCGAGGGCCAGAAGTGCTGGGCCTTCTTGGCCGGCACGGCACCGAACATGCCGCCGTCGGCCTCGCCGGGCGTGTACTCCTCCTCGATGAAGTCATCTTCGATCAGGTTGGTGGCGTCCGTATCGGCAGCGGCCTGGCCGGCTGCGGAGGCCGGCGTGCTGGAGACTTTCTCGTTGGTGCTCATGCCACTGCCTCCGCGCTCAGCTGGGATTCGACGATTTCCTGGTAGGTGCTGGAGCTTTCCAACAGTTCCTCATGTGTTCCGCGGTCCACGATCCGGCCGTTGTCCAGCACGAGGATCTGGTCCGCATCGGCGATGGTGGACACCCGCTGGCCGACGATGATCACTGTGGCATCGGCCGTCTTGGCCTTGAGCGCCCGGCGGAGCCTGGCGTCGGTGGCGACGTCAAGGGCCGAGAACGAATCGTCGAACAGGAAGACCTTGGGTTCGGTGACGAGCGCGCGGGCGATGCACAGCCGCTGCCGCTGGCCGCCGGAGACGTTGGTGCCACCCTGGGCGATCCGCGCTGCGAGGCCGCCCTTCTTTTCGCGCACGAACTCCGCGGCCTGGGCGACCGTCAGTGCCTCCCACAGGTCCGAGTCCGTGGCCTCGGGCTTGCCGAAGCGCAGGTTGTGCTCAATGGTTCCGGAGAACAGGTAGGGCCGCTGCGGCACCATGGCCACGCGCTGCGTGATCTCGGCGCGGTCCAGCTGGGTGACGGGGACGCCGTCGAGCAGGACCTCGCCCGACTCGGCGTCGTACAGCCGCGGGAGCAGGGCCAGCAGGCTGGACTTGCCGGCGCCGGTGGAGCCGATGATCGCCACGGTCTGTCCGGGCTCGGCCGTAAAGCTGATGTTGCTGAGCACGGGAGCCTCGGCGCCAGGGTAGGCGAAGGTCACGTTGCGGAATTCGACGCGGCCGGCCTTTGCCGCAGGCGCCACCGGGGTTAGCGATTCGTGGATGGAAGGCTCGACGTCGAGCACTTCACCGATCCGGTCGGCGCAGACCGAGGCGCGGGGAATCATCATGGCCATGAAGGTGCCCATCATGACGGCCATGAGGATCTGCAGGAGGTACTGGAGGAAGGCCGTCAGCGAGCCGACCTGCATCTCGCCGGCATCGACGCGCTGGCCACCGAACCAGAGCACAGCGGCCGTGGAGATGTGCAGGATCATGCCGATGGCGGGGAACATCAGCACAAACAGGGAACCGATCTTCAGCGAGACGTCGGTGAGGTCCTGGTTGGCCGCGCCGAAGCGCTCGGCCTCGTGGGGTTCGCGCACGAAGGCCCGGACCACGCGGATGCCGATGATCTGCTCGCGGAGGACACCGTTGAGCCGGTCGATCTTCTCCTGCATGGAACGGAAGAGCGGCATCAGGCGGACCACGAGGTAGCCCACCACGACCACGAGCAGGGGCACGGACACCCAGACGAGCCATGACAGGTTGAGGTCCTCGCGCAGGGCCATGAAGATCCCGCCGATGCACATGATGGGTGTGGCCACCATGAAGTTCAGCGCCATGAGCATGAGCATCTGGACCTGCTGCACATCGTTGGTGCCCCGGGTGATCAGGGTGGGGGCGCCGAAGAGGTTGACGTCCCGCGCCGAGAAGCTGCTCACCTTGCGGAACACGCCGCGGCGCAGGTCCCGGCCGAACGCCATCGCCGCCTTCGAGCCGAAGTAGACGCCGGCGATCGCGGTGGCCACCTGGATCAGCGCGACGCCGAGCATGACGCCGCCGGTGCGCCAGATGTAGTCCGTGTCGCCGCGGGAGACGCCCTCGTCGATGATCTGGGCATTGAGGCTGGGGAGGTACAGAGCCGCGATGGTCGAGGCCAGCTGGAAGATGACCACAGCCGCGATGTATGGCAGATACGGCTTGGAATAGCGCCGCATGAGGGTAACGAGCATGCCCACGAGTCCTTACGAAGACTGAATTATAGGGAGACCAAATTTGGGGAGAGCAAATTATGGGGAGAGCAATGTATGGGGAGAGCCAAATAGTGAAGTTTATTGGAAGGCTGATTGGAGACTAGCCCATGGGACCGACAGCCTTAGCCACCCAACTCTACGAAATCCCTCGCCCGGGAGGAACATCGGGAGCTGAATATCATCCAAACGGCGTACTTAGGCGGCGGCCGTTGCCTGCCACGCAACCGTCTTGCCGCACGAAGGCCCCGCAGCCGCCCCTCGGGGCGACCGCGGAGCCTCTGCGGTCCGGTACTGTGAGCCGGCGCTACTCGGTCCGGTGCCGGCCGTGGGTGGCGATGTAGTCGGCAGCCGCGCGCTGCATCTTGCGCTGCTTGGCGAGCTGCCGGCGCAGGGCCGTGAACTCCCCGGCAACCCGGGCCTGTTCAGCGGCTATCGCACGCTGCTCGGCGGCCTGCTCGTGAACGGCGCGCAGGGCGTCCGCCAGCAGCAGCTGCTGCTCCGCGAGGAGCCGCTGGGTCTGGAGCATCACAGGTACGACGTCGGCGGCCTCGGGCCGTTCCTCGGCCACCAAGGTCCGGGTCCGCTGGCGGGCGGCATCGGGGAAGCGGGATTCGGCGCGGTCCCGGCTGAGCACCTCGATGAATTCCCGGTCCAGGTCAACGATGCCGGATCCGGCGGACGGCGCTGCCCCGACGTCGTCGTTCCCTGTGGTCCTGGTGTAACCCGTGTTCCCCAAAGCCGAGGCCGTGGCACCGGCCATCGCGGCCACCCCGGCATCCGGGGCGTCCCCTGCGATTTCGGCGGGTTCCGGCCGAACGTCGACCGTGCGGCGCAGCGGGCGTTCCTTGATGAACAGGATGGCCACCAGCGCCACGAGTCCGACGACTGCGGAGATCAGGAAGACCTCGGCGATCGCGTCGCCGTAGGCGGCACGCATGATGTCGCGGATCGGTGCCGGCATGTCCTTGAGGTCCATGCTGGCCCCCGCGGATCCGGCGGGAACCTGGATGCCGGCCGAAGCCAGCCCCTCCACGACGAGCTCCTTGACGCGGTTGCCCAGCACGGCGCCGAGGACCGAGACGCCGATCGCACCGCCGACGGACCGGAAGAAGGCCACAGAGGCGCTGGCCGTGCCGATGTCCTTGGCCTGGACCGTGTTCTGGACGGCGAGGACGAGGTTCTGCATCAGCAGGCCCAGGCCGACGCCGAGGATGGCGGTGTAGATACCGGTCATCCACAGGTCAGTGGTGTGGTCCATGCTGCCGGCCAGGCCCAGGCCGCCGATCAGCAAGATGGCGCCAGCCACGAGGTACCGCTTCCACTTGCCGGTGCGGCTGATCAGCATGCCGGAGGCGACCGACCCGATGAGGTTGCCGGCGATCATGGGCAGCGTGAGCAGGCCGGCCTCGGTGGGGGTGGCGCCGCGTGCCACCTGGAAGTACTGGCCAAGGAAGGTCGAGGAGCCGAACATGCCCACTCCGACGGCCACCGAGGCGAGGATTGCGAGGGCGGTGGTCCGCTCAGAGATGATCTTGAGCGGGATGATCGGCTGGGCGACCTTGGATTCCACCAGCACGAGCAGGCCAAGGAGCACGATGCCGCCGCCCACCATGGCGACCGTCTGCCACGACCACCAGTCGTAGTAGTCGGGATTGCCGGCGAAGGAGACCCAGATGAGCAGCAGGCTGACGCCGGACGTCAACAGGATGGAGCCGAGCCAGTCGATCTTGGCGGGGCGCTTGACGTGCTGGATCTTGAGGGTGACCTGCAGCAGGATGAGTGCGACCACCGCGAGCGGGACGCAGACGAAGAAGGTCCAGCGCCACCCCAGCGGGCTGTCGACAATGAAGCCGCCGAGCAGCGGGCCGCCTGCCGTGCCCACGGCCATGACGCCGCCCATGTAGCCGGAGTACTTTCCGCGGTCGCGCGGCGGGATCATGGAGCCGATGATGGCCTGGGCCAGGGCGGTGAGGCCGCCCATGGCGATGCCCTGGATGACACGGGCGGTCAGCAGCAGCGGGATGGTCTCGGACAGGCCGGCCATAACGGAGCCCGCCACGAAGATCACGATGCTCAGCTGGACGAGGACCTTCTTGTTGAAGAGGTCCGCGAGCTTGCCCCAGATCGGGGTGGTTGCCGCGTTGGCCAGGAGCGCGGCGGTGATCACCCAGGCGAAGTCCGTCTGGGTGCCCTTGAGTTCGGACATGATGGTGGGCAGCGCGTTGGCGACGATCGTGCTGCTCAGGATGGCGGTGAAGAACGCCGCCAGCAGGCCGGTGAGGGCCTCCATGATCTGGCGGTGGGTCATCGCCACAGGTTCTGCGGCGGTCTGGGATGCGCGGGATGCCCCCTGCGGAACGTCCGACGGGGCCGGGGACGGCCCTGTGGCGGCGGCGTGGCTAGCCATATATCTACTCCTCAACAATTTCGGTCGTATTCGTGGATCCGGCCGTCGTTGCCCGGGCTGAGGTCCTGAGGGACTCAGCAAGTTTTTCGAGGGTGCGCGCCGTCAGTTCGACGTCATCCTGGCTCCAGTCCTGCAGCAGGTCCTGGATGGTGGCCGTCCGCTGGTCCTCGATGACACGCAGTTTCTCCGTGCCGGCGGCGGACAGGGCGATCAGCTGCGCGCGGCCGTCTTCCGGGTCCGGCCGGCGGACCACATAGCCGTGCTCTTCGAGGTCGGCGATGTGCCGGCTGAGGACCGGGGCGCTGACGCCGAGCCGCTCCGCAAGATGCGTGGCCCGGGATTCGCCCTCCCCCACAAAGCGCAAAACGCCCTGAAGCGCCACTCCGGTGTCCTGCCCGCGCAGACTGGCGGCGGCAACGCAACGGACCGCGCGCTGGAGATCGAAGATCTGGTAGACGAGTCTGGCTGCAGCGTTGGATTCAACTGACATGATGGACACCCCTCTTTTGTTTGCCCCAGGCAACTATATACGAAAATGGTTACTTCGGGAAACTAACTCTCTCGTGGGAGGTGCCGCGCAGCCCCGAAAGACCCTTAAATAGCAAACGCGGACCGGCCGGGCCTGCCCG
>NZ_KI914907.1:27965-46488 GCF_000520575.1 Arthrobacter sp. I3 | reverse complement strand
CCCTCGCGATGAGGGGCAGACCCGGCCGGTCCGCGCTGTGCAGCAGTGCTGCTGTGGTGTTGGTCCGGCTACGTGGCCAGGTGGGTGGGGCCGAACATCTGGAGCAGCGTTTCGACGACTACGACGTTGGGGCCGTCCGCGGCGAAGCCCGCCTTCAGGGCGTCCCCGACGTCCTCCGGAGAAACCCGGACAGCCGGGACGCCGAAGGACTCTGCCAGCTTGACGAAGTCGGGGCGGGCGAGCTCCGTGGCCGTGGCCTTGCCGAAGGCGCCGACCATGTATTCGCGCAGGATGCCGTAGCCGCCGTCGTCCACAATGAGCCAGGTGACCGGGACGTTGTGCTGCTTCGCGGTGGCGAGCTCGGAGATGGAGTACATCGCCGAGCCGTCGCCGGAGACGGCCAGCACTCTGGCGTGTCCGGCAGATGCGCCGGCGGAAGTGCCGGTGGTTTCAAGCCCGACGGCGCCGCCGATCGCCGCGGGGAAGCCGAAGCCCAGCCCGCCGGCGCCCTGCGCGGAGTGGAACTGGCCGTCGCGGGCATCCCAGCAGCTCCAGCCCCAGTAGGCCGAGATGGTCATGTCCCAGAACGTCTGCATGGCCGCGGGAACGGCCTCGCGGATGTCGGCCATGAACTTCAGTTCCTTGCCGAGGTCCTGGGACTCGAGCCGGGCCTTGACCTTGGCCAGGGTGTCCTTGACGAGCACCTCGGGAGCCGTGCCGTGCCAGTCGGCGCGTTCGCCGTGCGGTTCAGTCAGGGCTGCGTCGAGGGCGGCCAGGGCCTGGCCGGCGTCCGCCCGGATGCCCAGTCCCGGGCGGTTGGACTCCAGGACGCGGGGCTCGGCGTCGATCTGGATGATCCGGCCGCGAGGTTCAAAGGTGAAGTAGTTGGAGGTGACCTCGCCCAGGGAGGAGCCGATGACGATCAGCACGTCGGCGTCCTCGAGCACCTCCGTCATGTACTGGTCTTCGATCCAGGACTGCAGGGAGAGCTCATGGTTCCACGGGAACGCGCCGTTGCCGCCCGGGGTGCAGATGACCGGAGCCCGCAGCTTCTCCGCAATCGAGAGCAGCGACTTTTCGGCATGGCCGCGGCGGGTGCCGCCGCCGGCGATGATGGCGGGACGTTCCGCCGTCGAGAGCCATTTCACGGCTTCGCGGACCAGCTCCACGCGGGGCGGGTTGTCGGCCGCTTCGGCGAGGGCGTCCTCCACGGGAGGCACCATGATGGGGTCCAGCAGGACGTTCTGCGGGATTTCGAGCCACACGGGGCCCTGCGGCGAGGAGATCGCCTCGGTCCAGGCATCCTGGATGGCCGAGGGGATGCCGGAGGCGTGCTGGATCAGCCGCTGGGACTTGGTGACGTTCGCGGCCGAGGCCTTCTGGTCATCGAGCTGGTGCAGCATGCCCTTGCGCCGGGCACCAAGGCCCTCGAGCGGGATCTGGCTGGCCACGACCACCATGGGAACTCCGGTGGCGTAAGCCTCCTGCAGCCCGGCCAGGGACGTCAGCGCGCCCGGGCCGGTGGACAGGAACAGCACGCCGACTTCCCCGGTGGCGCGGGAGTAGCCGTCGGCGGCGAAGGCCGAGTTGTTCTCGACCCGGGAGGAGACGAAGTGCAGGTTCCCGCGGCCCATCGCGTCGAACAGGCCCAGGGCGTGCTGGCCCGGGATGCCGAAGACCGTCTTGGCGCCGAGCGCCTCAAGGGTCTCGACGACGAGGTCCCCGCCGTTGCGCACGCCGGTCATCGCGAAGCCACCGGCGATGCCACAGGGGAGCCGAAGCCGGCGGGGCGGCGGGATTCCTGGCCGAGGGCCTGGGCAGCGTAGCCGTTCGGGGCGCCGAAGCGGTCCCCTTCGACGGCGCGGTCCGCCATCAGTGTCACGAGTTCGTAGGCGACGTGGCTTGCCGCCACACCGGTGATCTCGGCGTGGTCGTAGGCCGGGGCGACCTCGACGACATCGGCACCGACGAGGTTCATGCCGCGGAACCCGCGGATGATTTCCAGCAGCTCGCGGCTCGTGATGCCGCCGGCTTCCGGCGTGCCGGTGCCCGGGGCGTGCGCGGGGTCAAGGACGTCGATGTCCACGGAGATATAGAGCGGGCGGTTGCCGATCCGGTCCCGGACCTTGGCGACCGTCTCCAGGACGCCCTGGTAGTAGACGTCGGCGGAGGTGACGATGCCGAAGCCGAAGCGGTGGTCGTCGTCGAGGTCCTTCTTGCCGTAGAGCGGACCGCGGGTGCCGATGTGGCTGATGGCCTCGGTGTCCAGGATGCCTTCCTCGACGGCGCGGCGGAAGGGTGTGCCGTGGGTGTACTCGGCGCCGAAGTAGGTGTCCCAGGTGTCCAGGTGCGCGTCGAAGTGCAGCATGGCAATGGGCCCGCCGGCGCGCTCGGCGGCGGCGCGCAACAGCGGCAGGGCGATGGTGTGGTCGCCGCCGAGGGTAACGAGCTTGCTGCCCGACGCCGTCAGGTCCAGTGCGTTCTGCTGGATGGTTTCGATGGCGTCGTTGATGTTGAAGGGGTTGACCGCCATGTCGCCGGCGTCGGCAACCTGGATGTTCTCGAAGGGGCTGACGTCCCATGCCGGGTTGTACGGCCGGAGCAGGCGGCTGGCCTCGCGGATGTGGTTGGCCCCGAAGCGGGCGCCGGGCCGGTAGGAGACGCCGGTGTCGAACGGCACGCCGACCACCGTGACGTCTGCCTTGGCCACCTGGTCCAGGCGCGGCAGGCGGGCATATGTGGCAGCCCCGGCGTAGCGTGGGACGCGGGATGAATCGATAGGGCCAAGGTTGCCATTGGCCTCGATGCGCAGCTCTTCCAAAAGAAGCCTCTCCTTCGAGGATTGACCGACGGTTGTGACAGCCATCATACACTCGAAGTTTCGTATTGCGCATCATTTGTTTACCAACCACTTCAGGCGATGGCCGACGCGCCCCGCTCCCCCGTGCGGACGCGGACGGCGTCGCGCACCTCGATAATCCAGATCTTGCCATCGCCGAAGCGGCCCGTGCGCCCGCCCTCTTCAATGGCCGCCATGACGGCGCCGAGGGCGCCCTCGTCGACCAGGACTTCGAGCCGCACCTTGGGCAGAAGGTCCGAGTTGTATTCGGCGCCCCGGTACACCTCGGTATGGCCCCGTTGCCGGCCGTAGCCGCTGGCCTGGCTCACGGTCAGGCCGTTGACCCCGGCCCGCTCCAGGGCCGCGCTAACGGCCGCGACCCGCTCCGGCCGCACAATCGCCGTGACGAGCTTCATGACGATACCCTGCCGCGGACAGCCTCACCCTCGGCCTCGGCTTTGGTCCCGGCTGGGACTTCGGCCTGGGTCCCGGCCGGGGTCCCGGCGTGGGCCGCCGCGTGGGCCTCGGCCGCATCAGTCCGGGCATGCGGGTCACCGGGGTGGAAGCTGCCGCCGACCATGAGGAGTTCATACGCCGTTTCGGCGTGCTCCGTCACGTCAATGCCGGAGAGCTCGTCGGCCTCGGAAACGCGCATGCCGATGCTCTTGTGGATCGCGAAGCCAATCAGCGTGGTCATGGCGGCGCTCCATGCCGTGACGATCAGGGCGGTGAGAATCTGTGGCCAGAACTGCGCCAGGCCGCCGCCGTAGAACAGGCCGCCTGCCGTCTTGGTGGACGGCAGCGCGAAGAATCCGAGTGCCAGGGTCCCCCACAGGCCGCCGACGAAGTGCACGGCCACGACGTCCAGGGAGTCGTCGAGCCCGATCTTGAACTTCAGCCCGACGGCGAGCGCGCAGACGGCCCCGGCGATCACGCCGATCAGGATGGCGCCTATGGGGTCGATGAATCCGCAGGCCGGGGTGACCGCCACGAGTCCCGCGACGGCTCCCGAGGCGGCGCCGAGCGAGGTGGCATGCCCGTCGCGCAGCCGCTCCACGAGCAGCCAGCCCAGCAGGGCGGCGCTTGTGGCGAGCAGCGTGTTGGTCCAGGCCAGGGCGGCCGTGGCGTCGGCGGCGAGTTCCGAGCCGGCGTTGAAGCCGAACCAGCCGAACCAGAGCAGCCCTGCGCCGAGCATCACGAACGGCAGGTTGTGCGGGCGGATGTTGGGGTCTTTCATGAAGCCGAGCCGCTTGCCAAGGACCACGGCAAGCATGAGTCCGGCAATGCCGGCGTTCATGTGGACCACCGTGCCGCCGGCGAAGTCGAGGGCCGAGATCTTGCTGCCGATGATGCCGGTAGGTCCGAAGATGCCGCCGCCCCAGACCCAGTGCGCGATCGGCGCGTAAACGAGCGTGACCCAAAGGGCCGCAAAGAGGAGCCAGGGGCCGAACCTGACGCGCTCGGCCACCGCGCCGCTGATCAGGGCGACGGTGATGATGGCGAACGTGGCCTGGAAGCCGACGAAGATCATGTCCGGCAGGCCTGCCGCCTTGGAGCCGATGCTGGTGGTCAGCCCGCTCAGGCCGAAGTTGGTGAAGGGATCCCCGACGAATCCTCCCAGCGCATCCGGGCCGAATGCCAGGCCATAGCCCCACAGGGCCCAGACGACGCCCACAACGCCCATGGCGCCGAAGCTCATCATCATGATGTTGAGGACGGACTTCATTCTGACGAGCCCGCCGTAGAAGAACGCAAGACCGGGGGTCATCAGGAGGACCAGAGCGGATGCCGTGAGCATCCAAGCGGTCGATCCGGGGTCAAGGACCTGCGGATCCGTTGCCATTCCTACTGCAAGCACAGAGAACTTCATAGCGGGAGCCTTCCTCGAGTGCCGGCGCTCCGAGGGCGCCGATGCGGCGAGACCATGTGACGTTTGGGACTGACGAGCGTCCCCCCGCAGTTGACGCTACTCACGGCGTGTTTCGGGAAGGCTTTCCCATTCTTGCGGGCACGTTACGCGCCGGCTCCGGGCATTAAATTGCCGTTTCGGGCAGATTGCCGGGATGTGACGTACGTCTCACCGTGGCCGATCTCATCAAGGAAAGGGACGTCAGCTGTACTTGAGGGTGAGCAGCAGGCGCTTGAGCTGGCTGTACTGCTCCGTGGTCATCCAGGCTTTGGCGGCGTCGACGGAGGCAAACGCCGGGCTGCCAAAGAGCACCTTGGCTTCCGCCCCGCCGTTGGCGAAGCTGACGTAGGCGGAACCGGAGTCAGAGACCGCGGGTGCGAAGTCGCGTTGCTTGCGGACGCTCATGTGGAAATCGGACTGGTCGGCGAGGGAATCGAACGCGAAGCCAAAGGCCAGCTGCTCGCCGTCCACATCTTTCAGCCCCGGCACCGGAGCGGTGTCCAGCACGGTGCGGGCCACCGGGCCGGAAGCGTTGCTGGCGCTGGTGCTGCTGGTGACGGAAGCCAGTTCGTTGCCGGTGGCGTCGGCGATGACCGCCTGCACGCCGCGCAGCTTGGCCGCGTTCCCGGGCGAACCCACCAACCGGACGGACCAGCCGCTCGGATAGGAGAAGGAGAGGTGCCCGTCCGGGAAGGTGAAGGTTTTCACGCCGGCCACCGCGCTGGCCGTGGCCGTGGGCGCGGCCGGGACAGGGGTAGCGGAGGCGCTCGGGGCAGCCGAGGGCAGGGCCGAAGCGGCGGAGGAGGCGGTCGTGGCGGCCGCGCCGGATTCCTGCTGCGCCGGGGCCGCGGTTTCACCGGCGGGGCCGCTTGCCGTTTCGCCGGCCCGCTGGCCCGCGGCGGCGCACGAACTCAGGCCAAGGGCGGCCGCGAGCGCGGCGGCCAGGGCCAGGGACAGAAAGACGTTGTTGCGGTTCATGGATCCCCCAGTTGATGACGCGAGCGGCTTCGGCTCGTCCTGTGTATCTCCGGCGTGCGCCGTGCGGATACTTTTGCGGTGGTTGCGGATGCGTTCATGCCCTCAGCGGCTGGCGGCGGGTACGAGCACCCACAGCACCTCGACGGCGTCGTCCGTGGGATTGACCCAGGTGTGCGGTTCCCGGCCGGGAAACGTCACGGTATCCCCGGCGCTGAGCTCGAATTCCTCATTGGTGAGGATCAGGCGGATGCTGCCCTTGACCACATGCAGGACGTCGACGTCGCAGTCCACGGCATAGAGCTCGGACTCGCCGCGCCCGCGCGGCTCGATCACGGCCTGGATGATCTGGACGCGGCGCTCGGAGCGCGCGGTCAGCAGCCGCTCGACGATCCCCTCGCCGCCGAGGGAGATTCGGGGGCCCTCATTCTGCTTCGTGAGGTGCGTTTCGGGTGCGGCGAAGAGGTCGCCGATAGAGATGGACAAAACCTGGCACAGCGTCACCAGGGAAGCAACCGAGGGCGAGGTCAGATCCCGCTCGACCCGGCTCAGGAATCCCTTTGTGAGCCCGGTGGCGTCTGCGACCTGTTCAATCGTGAGCCGCTGGGACTGTCTGGCCGCGCGGATCCTCGAACCGATGGCAACGGGAACATTGCTCGGTTCAACTGGTAGAGCCTTCATTTAGGAACCTTTCACGGCCGGCCGCTTGGCCCCATCATTGGAGCAATCCTAGCGGGAGCGGGCCTTCGTGACGCGGAGGCGGCGGCACCACGCCCTGCGTCTTGACTGTTACCGGCGTCACAACATACTCTTTGGCAACATGTGTTGCCTATTAGGCAATACGGGGGGTTCCGACGGAAATCCTCCTCTAACCACTTCCCGCAGCAGCGGCCTTGCCGAACATACTGTTGAGGCCCGGCAGGCCGCATCCGCTGTCAACCAGCTCCAAGGAGCCTTTATATGGACGCAACTTTCGTCAACATCGCAATCGTGGTGGTGTACCTGGCCGCCATGCTGGCGTTCGGATGGTGGGGCAAGTCCCGCACTAAGAACAATAGCGACTTCCTCGTCGCCGGCCGCCGCCTCGGCCCGTTCCTCTACACCGGAACCATGGCCGCCGTCGTCCTGGGCGGTGCCTCGACCGTCGGCGGCGTGGGCCTGGGCTACAAGTTCGGCATCTCCGGCATGTGGCTCGTCGTCGCAATCGGCGCCGGCGTCCTGCTGCTGAGCCTGCTCTTCGCCAGCACCATCCAGAAGCTGAAGATCTATACCGTCTCCCAGATGCTGACCCTGCGTTACGGCAGCAACGCCACGCAGACCTCGGGCATCGTCATGCTTGCCTACACGCTGATGCTCTGCGCCACCTCCACGGGCGCCTACGCCACCATCTTCGTGGTGCTCTTCGGCTGGGACCGCGCCCTCGCGATCGCCGTCGGCGGGGCCATCGTGCTGGTGTACTCGACCATCGGCGGCATGTGGTCCATCACGCTGGCCGACCAGGTCCAGTTCGTCATCAAGACGGTCGGCATCTTCTTCCTGATGCTGCCGTTCACACTCAACGCCGCCGGCGGCCTCGACGGGATCCGCAGCCGGGTGGACGCCACCTTCTTCCAGATCGACGGCATCGGCGCCCAGACGATCATCACGTACTTTGTGGTCTACACCCTCGGCCTGCTGATCGGCCAGGACATCTGGCAGCGTGTGTTCACCGCCAAGACACCTGAAGTTGCCCGCTGGGGCGGCGCCACGGCCGGCATCTACTGCATCCTCTACGGCGCTGCCGGCGCCCTGATCGGCCTCGGCGCCCGGGTGGCCCTGCCGCAGATCGACGTCAAGGCCCTGGGCAAGGACGTCGTCTACGCCGAGGTCGCCACCCACCTGCTGCCCATCGGCATCGGCGGCCTCGTGCTGGCCGCCGCCGTCGCCGCCATGATGTCCACCGCCTCCGGCGCCCTGATCGCGGCCGCCACCGTGGCCCGCGCCGATGTGCTGCCGTTCGTTGCCGGCTGGTTCGGCAAGACGGTCAACACCGATGACACCGACAACCCGGAACACGACGTCAAGGCCAACCGCATGTGGGTCCTGGGCCTGGGCATCGTGGCAATCGTGATCGCCATCGTCACCAAGGACGTTGTCGCGGCCCTGACCATTGCGTACGACATCCTGGTTGGCGGCCTGCTCGTGGCCATCCTTGGCGGCCTGGTCTGGAAGCGCGGCACCGGCGTCGCCGCCGCGGCGTCCATGGCGGTGGGCTCGGTCATCACGCTCGGCACCATGATCATCCTGGAAATCAACGCCGAGGTTCCGCTGGACGGCATCTACGCCAACGAGCCCATCTACTACGGCCTGGCGGCTTCCGCAGTCGTCTACATCGCGGTCTCGCTGCTGACCAAGCCGACGGATCCTGCGGTCATGCAGAACTGGCGCCGGCGTGTCGCCGGCGGCGCGGCCGAGGAAGAAAAGGTCCCGGCCCTCACGCACTAGGGCCCAGGCCCGTCAGGGTCTAGACCGCAAGTCATATCCGCGAGTTAAAGGTCGACGGCGGCGCTCCCCTTTCGGGGGCGCCGCCGTCGGCCTTTAGGCAACTTAACGGGCCGCGGGAGGATCACTCATTTTCCTCCGGCGCAAGGAATTCCTCACCTTCCACGGGCACCACCGGCTTCTCGTCGCCCAGGAAGTCTTCCGCGTCCAGGGGAACGAGCCGGTCGGCCTCTTCGAGAAGCTCCTCGTCCTCGGTCTCCGCGGCATCACTGACGGGCGCGTCCTCGGCGTAGTCGTAGGCGGGATCGGACTCGAGTGACTCCCGGGCCGGCTGGATGGGATGTGATGCGGTGCTCTCCATGATGCAACCTCCATGCGGCTTCGGTGGCGGCAAGGCCCCGGGGAGCCCGCCCTGGGTTTCATTCGAACACCGCGGACCCGGGCGGTCAAGGGCTCACAACTGCTGCCGGAAAGCGGCTGCGCGCGGGCCCGCCGGAGCCGGGCAGTTACGGCCTCCCTAAACTTTCCACTGAGGATTGCCAGCCGGAAAAGCGCGGAAATACGGGGTAGTCTGGAGTCGCAATGGGGCCGGACCATGCCCGACCAAACCCAGGAGTTTTTCGTGTCTCAGCACACCGAATCGGACCGAAACGATTCTTCGCAGCACCACCCGACACAGCCCTCTTCGGTCCGCGATACGGACCCGCGCCCTGCCTCGCCGCACGCTTCTGCTGCCCCCGGGGCGGCTCCCTCCACTGCCGCTCCGGTCAGCGCACCGAGCCCCTCGCCCGCAACAGACGCGAGCGCAGCGCCCAGCGCAGCGGACATCAAGCGCTGGCGACAGTATCTCGCCGATGAACGTGCCGAGGCGGCCGTCTACCGGGACCTGGCGCAGAACCGCGCCGGGGAGGAGCGCGCCATCCTGCTGGCGCTGGCCGAGGCCGAGGGACGCCATGAAGCGCACTGGCTCCAGTTGCTGGGCGATCACGCCGGCAAGGACCGGCATGCCTCACTCCGGAGCCGGTTCCTGGGCTTCCTGGCCCGGCACTTCGGCTCGGTCTTCGTCCTGGCCCTGGCCCAGCGGGCGGAGAGCCGCTCCCCGTACGCCACCGAATCGTTCGCCACCCCGGCCATGGTCGCCGACGAGCAGATCCACGAAGAAGTGGTCCGCGGGCTGGCCACCCGGGGGCGCAACCGGCTGGCCGGAACGTTCCGCGCCGCCGTCTTCGGCGCCAACGACGGGCTGGTCAGCAACCTGTCCCTCGTCATGGGCATGGCGGCCTCGGGCGTGGGCAGCCAGGTGGTACTCCTCAGCGGCGTCGCCGGGCTGCTGGCCGGCGCACTGTCCATGGGGGCCGGAGAGTTCATTTCCGTGCGGTCGCAGCGGGAGCTCCTCGCCGCGACCCGACCCACCCAGATCACGTTGGCGGCG
The DNA here is from genome assembly GCF_000520575.1 of Arthrobacter sp. I3. Taxonomy (NCBI): domain Bacteria; kingdom Bacillati; phylum Actinomycetota; class Actinomycetes; order Micrococcales; family Micrococcaceae; genus Arthrobacter; species Arthrobacter sp. I3. The sequence goes on along the minus strand of NZ_KI914907.1, from coordinate 36,852 downwards.
GCGCCGCTGCTCGATATCGAGCACAACGAACTCCTGCTCGTCTACCTGGCCCGCGGCATGTCCCGGGAGGCCGCCGAGCACCGCGTCGCGGAGCGGATGGGCCTACTGGACTGCGACTGCGATCCCAGCCTGTCCCTGCGTCCGGAACTGCCCGAAAGCGAGGACCAGCACGAGGCGGTCGGCACCGCCTGGGGCGCGGCGGCGTCGAGCTTCTGCTTCTTCGCCTCCGGCGCGATCGTGCCCATCATTCCCTTCCTGCTGGGCATGACAGGACTCGCCGCACTGGTGGTTTCCGCCTCCCTTGTCGGCTTGGCGCTGCTGCTTACCGGCGGCGTGGTGGGCCTGCTCTCCGGTACCTCGCCCGCCACCCGTGGCCTGCGCCAGCTGGCCATCGGCATGGGTGCCGCGGGCGTGACGTACCTGCTGGGCATGGCCTTCGGCGCCGTGGTTGGCTAGTGGACGGCCCTGAATTTCGGGACCGCGGACCTCGGCACGGCCGGCCAGCCACCGCGCTGCGGATCATCAGGAACCTCGCCGCCGCCGCGGTGATCGCCGCCGGCGCCTTCCTCACCGCCGGACTCGTCTACGGCGATCCGAGGTTCACTGGCCTCTTCGAGGTCTCCCGAGGAACGGGGAACAACGCAGGGCACAGTGCAGAAAACAAGGCAGGCAGTGACCTGCAGGCACAGCCGCAGGTTGGCCAGAAATCCGGCCAGCCTGCCGTGCCGGCCGGCGAAGACCGGACGGACACTCCCCCGCCGGGGCTCGAGGAGCAGGACCACCCCCTCGGCGCGGCCCGGAAACCGGAGGCCGCCAGCACCTCGTACAAGTTCCTCGCAACGAATGACGACGGCACTCCGGTGGGTTACTCGCCGTGCCGCCCGCTGCACTACGTCATCAATGCCGCCCTGGCCCCGCCGGGTGCCGAGCGGCTCGTGGACGACTCGATCCGGACTATCTCCGAGGCCACCGGGATCACCTTCATCAATGACGGCCCCACGTCCGAGGCCCCCTCGCCCACACGTGCGCCCTACCAAAAGGATCTCTACGGGGACCGGTGGGCGCCGCTGCTGATCGCCTGGACCACCCCAGAGCAGGCACCGCAGCTCAAAGGCCCGGTGATCGGCACGGGCGGAAGCACACACTTCAGTTTCGGCGACGGCCCCAAAAGCTTCGTCACCGGCAGCCTGGAGCTGGACGCCCCGCAAATCGCGGAAGACCTGGACCGCTCCGAGGGAGCGGCCTATGCCACGGCCGTGATCCTGCACGAGCTCGGCCATGTGATGGGCCTGGAGCATGTCGATGACCCGGCCCAGCTGATGTACCCCGAGATCGGAGCCCCGGACGGGCTTGCCGCCGGCGACCTGAACGGACTCTACGAGCTCGGCCACGCCCAGTGCCGCAAGGATCTCTGACCCCCTAGCGCTCCAGCGCCTCAAGGGCTTCTTCGACCGTATCGACCAGGAAGATCCTTCCCTCCATCCGGCGCCCTGACGCCAGGCTCTGCAAGAGGGGCCAGGCCGGGAATCGCCGCAGCCAGTGTTCGTGCCCCACCAGGACCATGGGAGTGACGGTTTCCGGAGCGGCGTAGTAGTTCTCGCAGGCGTCCTGGAAGATCTCCTGGACCGTGCCGCCCGAACCCGGCAAAAAGACGATGCCGCCGTTGCACAGTTCAAGCAGGATGGCTTCCCGGATGGCATTCGCGAAGTATTTGGCCACATGCGTGGCGAAGAAGTTCGGTGGTTCATGACCGTAAAACCATGTGGGAATCCCCAGCGACGGCACACCCTCCGGGTGGCGTTGGGCAACCGCCGCGGCCGTTCGCGCCCAGGCAGCCACCGAAGGGCGGAAGGACGGCACCGCCGAGAGGTCGGCCAGGGCCCGCCGGAAGTCCGGCTCGGGGGCCTCGCTGAGGAAGGCGCCAAGATTGGCGGCCTCCATGGCCCCGGGACCGCCGCCCGTTGCTACCACCCGGCCGCTGCGGGCCAGCAGCCGGCCCAGCAGCGCGGCGCCCTCAAAGACGGCGGTGCCGCGGCGGGCAATGTGCCCGCCCATGACCCCCACCATCGTGCGGCCGGCGCGGAGATAGGTGCCGGCCAGTTCGTCGAGTGCCACGCCGATCGAGTGGTCATGCAGGGCGGCGGCCAGTGTCGCATCCAGACGGCGGCGCTGGCCCGGCCGGATGCTCCACTGGTACACCCGCGCGTCGAGCGTGTCCTCGTAGGGTGAGGTGGCGATCCCGGAATAGAGTTCCTGCGGCGTGTACAGCTGCCCGCGGTAGGGGTTGAACGGCACGGCCGTGAGCCGGGGAAAGATGAGGGCGCCCCGGCCGCGCAGCAAATCCTCCACACCGTCGTCGAACCTGCAGCCCAGGAAGACCGCGCCCTGGGCCTCAAGCGCCTCCAGCTGGGCCCGCCGGCCCCGCAGGTCCAGCGACTGGACATGCCAGCCGTGCATGCTGCGCGCCCCCGCCGCGACCAGCCGGTCGAAACCGGCAAGGCTCTCGACCTCCAACGTGCGGGGGCTGGGGTGAAGGCTGCGGGCGGCGCTCATGGAGCCAGCCTAGACCGTGGCCAAGCTCCCCCGTGGCGCCATCACTCCTAGTGGCCATTCCGGGATCTTAAGGCCCAAAAGTGATAGCGCAACGGGGGTCCGTGCAGGTTAGGAGACCTGGAGGCCGCCGTTGATGTCATAGGTGGCCGCGGTGATGTAACCGGCGTCCGGGCCGAGCAGGAAGGCGATCAGGGCCGCCACTTCCTCGCGGCTGCCGACCCGCCCCATCATGATGCCCTCCGACATCTGCGCCTTGCGTTCCTCGCTCAGGGTGCCGCCCATGATGTCGGTGTCGATGGGGCCGGGGGCGATGGCGTTGACCGTGACCCCGAACTCGCCCACCTCGCGGGCCAGGGCGCGGGTGAATCCGATGATCCCGGCCTTGGAGGCGCTGTAGGCGACCTTTGAGTAGGTGCCGCCGCCCCGCTGTGCCGAAATCGAGGAGATGCTCACGATCCGGCCGAGCTTGCGCTCGATCATGCCCTTGAGCACGCGCTGGGAGACGATGAAGGATCCGCGCATGTTGATGGCGAAGACTTTGTCCCATTCCTCGACAGTGGTGTCCATGAACGGCGTCGGGGAACTGATGCCGGCCAGGTTGGCCAGCGCGACGATCGGGGGCAGCGAGCCCTCGATCTCGGTGATGGCCCGGTCAACCGACGCGGCGTCGGAGACGTCCGCACCGACGCCGATGGCCTTGACTGCACGGTTGGAACCGATTTCGGCCGCAGCGGCGCTGGCGTCCTCGGCATTGATGTCCAGGATTGCGATGGACCAGCCCTCGCTGGCCAGGCGGTCGGCGGCGGCACGGCCGATGCCGCGGGCTGACGCGGCTCCGGTCAGGACCACGGTGCGTTCAGTGGGGAACGGGGTAATTGATGTCATGACGAAGATTCCTTCGGGGGGTTCGGATCAGGATACTTTGGCCGGGTCGACGGCGGCAGCCGCTGCGACCGCGGGGTCAAGGCTGGCGTCGCCTTCGGGGCGCCGGCGGGCGTACAGGTAGGTGGCCACGGCCGTGATGCACAGGCACAGGGACAGGAACAGGAGCCCGCTCTGGTTGCTTCCGGTGGCGTCCTTGAGGAGGCCGACGGCGTACGGGGAGATGAAGCCGCCGAGGTTTCCGAGGGAGTTCACCAGGGCCAGCCCGGAAGCGGCAGCCGCACCGGTCAGCGCCGCGGAGGGCATCGAGAGGAAGGGGGCGATTGCCCCGTAGATCCCCATGGCGGAGAGCGTCAGGCCGACCATCGCGAGGAACGGGTTGACCGGCAGCAGGTAGCCGGCGGCCACGAGTCCGACGCCCGCAAGCACCATGCTGACCGAGGCGTGCCAGGCACGCTTGCCGGTCCGGTCCGCGCGCTTGCTCCAGAAGTAGACGAATACTGCGGCCACGGCATAGGGGATGAAGACGATGAAGCCGACCTCTGCCGTGGAGAACTTGCCGAGGGCCGCGACGATGGTGGGCATCCACAGGCCCAGGCCGTAGATCCCGCACACCAGGCCGAAGTACAGGGCGGAGTAGACCAGGGTGCGCTTGTCCTTGAGCCCGGCCATGAAGTTGTGCTTGCCCGACTGGGACTTGGCGGCAAGTTCGGCGTCCATGGTGGCGGTGAGCCAGTTGCGCTCGTCGGCTTCGAGCCATTTGGCGTCCCGCGGACGGTCAGTCATGAGGATGGGTGTCAGCAGGCCGAGGGCGATCGCCGGGATGCCTTCGATGATGTAGAGCCACTGCCAGCCCTGGAGGCCCATGACGCCGTCCATCTGCAGCAGGAGCCCGGATACCGGGGCGCCGAGCGCGTTGGATACGGGCTGGGCAAGGATGAAGATGCCCAGCACGGTGACGCGCTGCGCGGCAGGGAACCACAGCGTCAGGTAGAACAGGATCGCCGGGAAGAACCCGGCCTCGGCGGCACCGAGCAGGAACCGGACGATGTAATACGTGGTTTCACCGTTCACCAGGCACATGGCGGTGGCGAAGATGCCCCATGTGATCAGGATGCGGGCCAGCCATTTCCGGGCTCCGAACCGGTACATGCCGGCGTTGCTGGGAACCTCCAGGAGGGCGTAGCCAAGGAAGAAGATGCCGGCGCCCAGACCGTAGGCAGCGGAGTTCAAGCCGATGTCCTCGCTCATGGTGAGTTTGGCGAAACCGACGTTGTTGCGGTCCAGGTAGGCAACGAAGTAGAGCAGGACAATCAGGGGCATGACGCGGCGGCGGACCTTGCGGAGCGTGCGGTCGCCCAGTTCGCCGAGTCCGAAGGACTTGGGGGCTAATGAAGTCATCATCGACCTTCTTAAGTGTTTTCCTGCCCTGCGGCTGTGCCGGGTGAGGAAAGCGGTGGATTGGGGTGGTCATCCTGCCCGCCTGGAAGCGCGTGCTGCAGGATTCTTGTTGAGTCAGATGTCAGACATCTGATTCAGGAACTAGCCAAAATCTTAGGATGTGATTCGGATTACGTCAAGAGTCCGGAGGCGGACGTCAGGACTTGGCGCCCCGGACGTAGCGTTCGTAGTCCGCATTGGTCTGGTCCATGTGCTCATCCATCGCCTGCCGCGAGCGCTCGGCGTCGCCGCTCAGAATGCAGTCCAGGACCCGCTGGTGGTAATCGATGGCGTGCTGCTGGATCACCTCGACGGCCGACGTTTCGCGCCGGGTCACGTACAGCAGCTGGCCCAACTGGGCGAACAGGGCCCGGACAAAGGGGTTGCCGGACGCCTTCAGGACGGCGTCGTGGAAACCAATGTCCGCCTCCACGAAGCGGTCCAGGTCGCCGGAGTCGTGGAAGCGCTTCATATCCGCGATGCACTCGCGCATGCGCTCGGCCTGCTCCGGGGTATAGCGTTTGGCGGCGAGCGCCGCGGCCCCGGTCTCCACCATCCGTCGCATCTCAATCAGTCCCACCGAGACCTGGTCGGCCGCATTGCCATGGGAGGCTGCCTTGAAGATCGCGTCCAGGCCGGTCCAGTTGTCCGTGGGATTGACGAAGGTTCCCCGGCCGGCCTTCACATAGAGGATGTTTTGCGCCCTGAGGGCTTTGAGGGCCTCACGCACGGTGAGCCGGCTGACGCCGTAGGCCTTGGCGATGTCGGCCTCGGGCGGAATCGGGTTGTGGGGCAGGAGCTTTCCGTCAAGGATTTCGGTCAGCAGGCCGTCGACGAGATCGTCGACCAGTGTCCTGCGGCCCATCCCAGTTCCCACCTTCAGTCTCGTTTCGTGCTGCCATCCACATTACCCATGTCCGGGTGCGCAGCCATGTAGGCGTCGAGCTTGGCCAGCGTCTGCTCCAGGTTGGCCGGATGGCGGCGCAGGTAGCCGGCCATCCGGAGCAGGCTCTTGCCGCGGACCTGCCGCGCGTCCCATTGCTCGGTGACCAGGGTGCCAGCGGTGCCGTCCTTGCCCGTGGATGGTTCAAGCAGGTAGCGCCACACGTGGCCGTAAAAGTGCCGCCATGCAATCCGGTGGCCTTCCTCGAATTCGCAGACGGTATTGAGGATCTTGTAGTTCACCCGCATGTTCATTTGCATGCCGAACCTGGCGCGGAGGTACAGGCGCCGTGGCCCGCGCGGCTGGGTGCCCTTCACCGTGTCCGAGCCGTCGATCACGCTGTGCAGGGCAGGCGTGGCGAGCACCTCGAAGATGGCTTCGGGGGCTGCGGCGATGTACCGGCTGCGGGACACGAGATAGCGGGGATTCATCTAGTAATCCTAGTCCGCGATCGTGTTGCAGAATGAGGCATGCAGACTTCCCGCAACCCCCTTCGCGGCCAGCCGCGCATCGGCGTTCCCGTGCGCCTCAGCAGTTCCTCCGATCCCGACCCGCGCGTGGCGGAAGCCAACGCATTGTTCGAGTACATCGTGGAGCTGCTGCGCGAGGGCGGCGGCGAACCGGTGCTGCTCGACGCTTCGGGGCCCGACGACGGCGGCCTCGCCGCGGCGATGGCCTGCCTTGACGGCGTCGTCCTTCCCGGCGGCGGCGACCTCGACCCCGCCCTCTACGGCGAGCTGCGCGGTGACGTCTGCTACGACGTCAGCCCTGCCCAGGACGCGCTGGATCTCGCCGTGGCGCGTCTTGCGATCGACGCCGGGCTGCCTGTGTTCGGCATCTGCCGCGGGCATCAGCTGCTCAATGTGCTTTACGGCGGGACGCTCATCCAGGACATGGCGCCGGGGACGGTGGCGCACCGCGAGCCCGCGCCGGTGCACGGGGCCGGCCCGTGGGCCTGGCATGAGGTGGCGGTGCGGGCCGGCTCCAGGGTGGCCGCGCTCTACGGCGGCGGTTCCGGTGCCGTGAACGTGAAGATCGCCTCCGGCCACCATCAGGCTGTGGCCCGGGTGGCCGGAGGATTGCGGGCGACGGCCGTGGCCGAGGACGGGACCATCGAGGCGCTGGAGCATCCGGAGCGCTGGGTGGCCTCGGTCCAGTGGCACCCCGAGGCCCTGGAGCTCCCGGCCGGGGAACGGCTCGCGCCGTTCCGGGCCTTCGTCGAGGCGTGCCGCGCCCGGCCCTGAGCCGGACGCCCCGGGCCGTGGTCAGCTGCCGACGCTCACCGTCACCTTGACCGGGGCACCGGTGGCCAGCGATTCCTGGGCGGCATCGGCAACCCGGGAGGCCGCGACGGCGTCTTCCGGAGTGCATGGATTCTCCCGGCGGCCAAGGATCAGTTCGACGAACGCCTCCATTTCGGAGCGGTACGCCGTCTCGAACCGCTCGGCAAACGTCAGGTGCGGCTTCCCCGCGGGGAAAGCGATCCCCGCTTCGGCGGAGGCCACGGCCGTCTTGTCGTCCAGGCCCACCATCAGCGAGCCGCGGGAGCCCTGGATTTCCAGCCGGACATCATGGCCCGCCCCGTTGTAGCGGGTCGCCGAAACCGTTCCCACGGTGCCGTCGTCGAACGTCACCAGGGCGAGGGCCGTGTCCACATCGCCGGCCTCACCGATGGCCGGATCCCCGTTGTTGGAGCCCTTGGCGTAGACCTCGACGATCTCGCGGCCTGTGAGCCAGCGCAGGATGTCGAAATCGTGGACCGAGCAGTCACGGAAGAGCCCGCCGGAGCTGGCCAGGAACTCGACCGGGGGCGCCGTCATGTCGCAGGTGACGGCAAGCAGGGAATGGATCCAGCCCAGCTCGCCGGCCTGGTAAGCGCGGCGGGCTTCCAGGTAGCCGGCGTCGAACCGGCGCTGATGCCCGATCTGCACCACGCCGTTCCGGTCCCGGATGTAGTCGAGCACCGGCAGGGCGTCGGCCACGTTCAGGGCCACGGGCTTTTCGCAAAACACCGGGTTCCCGGCGTCCACGCCGGCCTTGATGAGCTCGGGGTGGGTCCCGGTTCCGGTGGCGATGACCAGGCCGTCCAGCCCCGAGGCCAGCAGCGCCTGGACCGAGGGCAGGAATTCGGCACCGAGACCGCTTGCCACCGTCCGGGCGTGCTCTTCGGCGACATCGGTGAGGCGGAGACGGACACGGATCCCTTGTGGGTTCAGGACCTCGTTGAGCGCGGCGATGTTGTTGGCGTGCATGACCCCGATCCGCCCAACTCCGACGAGTCCAAGGATTACGTCTTTCATACTTCCACTCTCATGTTTGGTGCGGGCACGGTGAACGCCGCACGGAAGGCCTCCAGGGCCGCATAGCTGTCGCCACTGGCCCACGCTTCCATGCCCACGGTCCCTTCGTAGCCTGCGTCCGCGAGCGCCCTGGCCACGGCCGCATAGTTGATTTCCCCGGTTCCAGGTTCGCAACGGCCGGGAACGTCTGCCACCTGGATTTCGCCGAGGTATGGCAGGGCGGTCCGGACGAGCTCGACCAGGTTCCCCTCCCCCATTTGGGCGTGATAGAGATCCAGCATGAGCCTGGCGTTCGGGTGCCCGGCAGCCTGCACGAGCGCCAGGGTGTCCTTGGCCCGTGCCAGCGGGATGCCGGGGTGGTCCCGGATGGTGTTGAGGTTCTCGAGGCAGAACGTCACCCCGTGCTTCTCACCGAGCTTCCCGAGCCGTTCCAGGGTCCGGGCGCCGGTGGCCCACATGTGTCCGCTGGAGCGGTAGACAGGCCGGGCCGCGTGGCCGTCGACGAGTTCCGCCGGGTGGACCACCAGCCGGCTGACGCCAAGTTCCAGGGCCGTGGGGATCAGGGTTTCGGCGGTCCGGACCACCTCGTCCGCCGTGTCCGGGTCCACGAGGCTGCCGGAGCTGTATCCGGTCATGGAGGAGAACACCGCCCCGGTGGCCTTGAGAGCGCCGATGTCCTTGGGCCGCGAGTCCCAGAGTTCGACGTCGAAGCCGGCCTCGTGGAGCCGGCGCACCCGCTCCGTGAACGGCAGGTCCGTAAAGACCATCT
>NZ_KI914907.1:25797-27865 GCF_000520575.1 Arthrobacter sp. I3 | reverse complement strand
GGCAGGTCCGTAAAGACCATCTCAGCGCACACGGCGAGCCGCATCAGAGGACCACGTTCTCGTTGACGGCCACTGTGTTGACCGCTGCCGGGGTCCCCCGCTTGACGGACTCGATGCAGGCCAGCGCCACGGCCAGTGCGCGCCGGGCGTCGCTGGCTCCCGGAGTGAGAGTGAAGGGCTTCGACTCCGGAGCGATACCGTCACGCCGGGCGCGCACGGCGTCGGCGAAGTCCGCCAGTTCGTCTGTGTAGGCCTGCCGGAAGAGCTCGACGTTCAGCCGTGGGGTGTCGGCGGACATCCCCTCGGCGGTGAACCGGCGGGCGGCGGTTTCGGTGGCGCGGCCGGCCTGGACCATGCCCTTGGAGCCGAAAACCTCGCCGCGGATGTCGTAACCGTAGAGTGCGCTGAAGTTTGCCTCGGCGACGGCTATCGCGCCGTTGCTGTAGCGGATGGTCACGACGGCGGTGTCCAGGAACCCCTGGTCCCGCAGTCCCGGCTCCACAAGCGCGTCGGCGACGGCGTAGACCTCCACGGGTTCGGCGCCTTCGTTGAACCAGTTCAGGGTGTCGAAGTCGTGGATCAGGGTTTCGAGGAAGATGGTCCATGCCGGGATCCTTGCGGCGTGGCCGATGCTCCCCGTGCCCGGGTCCCGGGTCAGCGAACGCAGCAGTTGCGGCTGCCCCACGATTCCGGCGGCGAGGTCCTTCTTGGCCGCCTGGAAGTCTGCGGCGTACCTGCGGTTGAAGCCGATCTGGAAGTGCACCCCGGCGGCGTCGACGGCGTCAAGGGCGGCGTCGAGCTCCTCGAGCCCCTGACCTGCGGGCTTCTCGCAGAAGACGTGCTTTCCGGCCGCTGCGGCCTGGCCGATCAGGGCGGAATGGAAACGCGCGGGGCTGGCGATGACGACGGCGTCAATCGCCGGGTCGGCCAGGAGGTCAGCGGCGTCGGCGGTCACCTTCGTGGTGCCCAGGGCGCCGGCCAGCGCCCCGGCGGATTCCAGGTTCGGATCCGCGATGGCGGCAAGGACGGCGCCGGGGAGGTCCGTAAAGACCATCTCAGCGCACACGGCGAGCCGCATCAGAGGACCACGTTCTCGTTGACGGCCACTGTGTTGACCGCTGCCGGGGTCCCCCGCTTGACGGACTCGATGCAGGCCAGCGCCACGGCCAGTGCGCGCCGGGCGTCGCTGGCTCCCGGAGTGAGAGTGAAGGGCTTCGACTCCGGAGCGATACCGTCACGCCGGGCGCGCACGGCGTCGGCGAAGTCCGCCAGTTCGTCTGTGTAGGCCTGCCGGAAGAGCTCGACGTTCAGCCGTGGGGTGTCGGCGGACATCCCCTCGGCGGTGAACCGGCGGGCGGCGGTTTCGGTGGCGCGGCCGGCCTGGACCATGCCCTTGGAGCCGAAAACCTCGCCGCGGATGTCGTAACCGTAGAGTGCGCTGAAGTTTGCCTCGGCGACGGCTATCGCGCCGTTGCTGTAGCGGATGGTCACGACGGCGGTGTCCAGGAACCCCTGGTCCCGCAGTCCCGGCTCCACAAGCGCGTCGGCGACGGCGTAGACCTCCACGGGTTCGGCGCCTTCGTTGAACCAGTTCAGGGTGTCGAAGTCGTGGATCAGGGTTTCGAGGAAGATGGTCCATGCCGGGATCCTTGCGGCGTGGCCGATGCTCCCCGTGCCCGGGTCCCGGGTCAGCGAACGCAGCAGTTGCGGCTGCCCCACGATTCCGGCGGCGAGGTCCTTCTTGGCCGCCTGGAAGTCTGCGGCGTACCTGCGGTTGAAGCCGATCTGGAAGTGCACCCCGGCGGCGTCGACGGCGTCAAGGGCGGCGTCGAGCTCCTCGAGCCCCTGACCTGCGGGCTTCTCGCAGAAGACGTGCTTTCCGGCCGCTGCGGCCTGGCCGATCAGGGCGGAATGGAAACGCGCGGGGCTGGCGATGACGACGGCGTCAATCGCCGGGTCGGCCAGGAGGTCAGCGGCGTCGGCGGTCACCTTCGTGGTGCCCAGGGCGCCGGCCAGCGCCCCGGCGGATTCCAGGTTCGGATCCGCGATGGCGGCAAGGACGGCGCCG
>NZ_KI914907.1:5804-25697 GCF_000520575.1 Arthrobacter sp. I3 | reverse complement strand
GGCGTGGAAGGCGCCCATCCAGCCCGAGCCGATGAGCCCGATCCGCACGGGCAGGACGGCGTCGGAGGCGTTGCGGTTGAGGTAAGCCAAAGGCTTGTCCTTTCAGGAGTTGGGGCGGCGGTTACCCGTAGGTCTTGCCGGTGGTCTGGGACACGTCGGCGACTTCGCCCTGGACTTCTTTGACGACGTCGCTGTGGCCGCCGAGTTGTTCGAGTTCGTGGGCGAGTTCGGCGAGTTCTGCGCCGCCGGCCATCTGAGCGGTGAGCTCGTCGAGAGTGATGTCTTTTTTGTCGTAGTAGCCGATCGATTTGCCGCGTTTGAGCAGCAGGAACCGGTCCCCGACGGGGAAGGCATGGTGCGGGTTGTGGGTGATGAAGATGACGCCGAGGCCGCGGTCGCGGGCCTGCAGGATGTAGCGGAGCACCACGCCGGACTGCTTCACGCCCAGGGCCGCGGTGGGCTCGTCCAGGATCAGGACCTTCGCGCCGAAGTACACGGCCCGGGCGATCGCGACGCACTGGCGTTCACCGCCGGAGAGCTGGCCGATGGGCTGTTCGACGTCGCGCAGGTCGATGCCCATCGCGGCGAGTTCCTTGAGCGTGATGTCCTTCATTTTCTCGACGTCCATGCTCTTGAACGGACCAAACCCGCTGGTGAGCTCCGAGCCGAGGAAGAAGTTCCGCCAGATCGGCATCAGCGGCACCACGGCGAGGTCCTGGTAGACCGTGGCGATGCCGACATCGAGGGCGTCCCGGGGGGAGCTGAACTTCCGCTCCTGGCCCATGATCTTCAGTGTTCCGGCGTCGTGCTGGTGCAGGCCGGCGATGATCTTGATCAGCGTGGACTTGCCCGCGCCGTTATCGCCCAGCACGCAGGTGACGCGGCCGTTGTCCACCGCCATGGTGACCTCGGAGAGGGCGATGATATTGCCGTAGTGCTTCCCGACCCCGTCGAGGGAGAGCAGGTGCACCGGGGTGTGGGTGAGCGGGTCTTTTTCGTTCTGCAGCAGGGTCTGCTGGTCGATCTCTTTGGCATTCATTTCCGGGGCCCTTCTACTTCAGTTCCGCGCGGCGCTTGACGATGAGGTTGACGATGGTGGCCAGCAGCAGCATCAGGCCCAGGAAGAACTTGAACCAGTCCGGGTTCCACTGCGCGTAGACGATGCCCTTGTTGGCCATGCCGAAGATGAACGCGCCGATCGCGCCGCCGATCGCCGAGCCGTACCCGCCGGTGAGCAGGCAGCCGCCGATCACCGCGGCGATGATGTAGAGGAACTCGTTGCCCACGCCCTCACCGGACTGCACGGTGTCGAAGGCGAAGAGGTTGTGCATGCCCAGGATCCAGGCGCAGAACCCCACGGCCATGAACAAACCGATCTTGGTGGCCTTGACCGGCACACCCACGGCGCGGGCCGCGTTCGCGTCCCCGCCCACGGCGAAGATCCAGTTCCCCACCCGGGTCCGCATCAGCACCCAGGTCGCGACCGCGACGAGCGCGAACCAGTAGAACACGGTGATCTTGATGTCGACGCCGCCGACGCTCACCGAGGAGGCGAACACCGCCCGGGCCGAGGCGAAACCGTCCATGGTCGAGATCGAGGGCGAGGACACCGAGCCGCCGATCAGCCGGGTCAGACCCAGGTTCAGGCCGGTCAGCATCAGGAACGTGGCCAGGGTGACGATGAAGGACGGCAGCTTGGTCTTGATCAGGATCCAGCCGTTGATGAACCCGACGGACAGGGAGACCACCAGGGCCAGGCCGACGCCAACCCAGACGTTCGTGGTGAAGTACCAGCTGAACAGCGACGCGGTCAGCGCCGAGGTGATCACGGCGACGCCGGTGGAAAGGTCGAACTCCCCGCCGATCATCAGCAAGGACACCCCCACCGCCATGATCCCGATCGTGGAGGACCCGTACAGGATGGTCGCCAGGGCACCGGGCTGGGTAAAGGTCGGGGACACCAACGCGAAGAAGATGAAGAGGACGATCGCGCCCACCAGGGCACCGACCTCGGGACGTCCGAGCAGTTTCTGGAACGGACTGCGCTTGGCGACGCGCTCATCGGGCGCCGGCGACTTTGTCTTGGTCTGGGTGATGGTCATGATAAGTCTCCTTGCCGCCGGGCCGGCGCGAACCGGCCCGGCCAGCGGGCTGTTAGCGGACGCCCTGCTGGGCGAAGGTCAGGACATCGGCCGCATTGGATTTGTCGATGACCGCCGGGCCTGTCAGCACAGGCTGGCCGCCGCCGATCTTGAAGCCGCCGCGCTTGTTCTGCCAGATGGCGTCAACGGCTCCGTAGCCCTGCAGCCACGGCTGCTGGTCCACGGTGAACAGAACTGCACCATCCACGATCTTCTGGGCGAGCTCCGCGTTGAGGTCGAAACTGGCGACCTTGGCAGAGCTGCCGGCGTCAGTGACCGACTTGAGGAGGGTCAGGGTGATGGGGGCGCCGAGGCCGATGATGACGTCGGCGTCCTTGGAAGCCTGAAGCTTGGCAGTCGCGGTGGACTGAACGGAGGTCATATCCTTGCCGTCGACGTAAAGGATCTCCGTTCCGGGAACCTTCGCCTTGACGCCCGCGCACCGTGCTTCAAGTCCCACGTGGCCCTGTTCCTGAATCACACAGACCGGGTGCTTATAGCCGTCCGCGGCCAGCTTGGTGCCCACGGCCTGACCGGCGAGCTGCTCGTTGGAACCGAAGTGGGTGAATGCTCCGAGCTGGGAGGAGACCGATTCACCGGCGTTGAGGCTCACAATCGGGATGCCGGCGTCGGAGGCCTTCTTCAGGACGTCCTTGAGGGCTTCGGGCTTGGCGAGCGTGACCGCGATGCCGTCGACCTTCTGGTCAATAGCCTGCTGAATGAGCTGGGCCTGGCGCCCGGCTTCGGGATCGGACGTATAGAGGAGCTCAACGTTGTCCTTTGCCGATGCCTCCTCGGCGCCCTTGCGAACAATATCCCAGAAGGTGTCACCGGCTGCGGCGTGCGTGATAAGGGCGACCTTGATGCGGGAGGTGCTGGCTGCCTGGCCTCCACCAGCCGCATTGCCTGAGTCTGCGGGCTTGCCGCCGGTGCTGGAACACGCGCTCAGGGCCAGCATGGGTACAACGGCCGCCACGAGGGTCGCCTTCCGCCACGAGAACTTGGTCACGATCAATCTCCTTTGATTCCGGGCCACGCCGGCCGCTTCATCGCGTCGGTCCATGAGCCATCTACAACCGATCATGGTGACTCCAATCACAGTTGTCAATAGTTTGTCCTGACATTAGGATGTTTGGACGTAACGAAGAGGGGTCGGAATGTCGCATTCGCGGGGCTTGCCGGGCCAGCGCCGACAGCCCGACCCCCGCAAACGAGGCCCGTCACAGCAGCCCTTGGCACCTCTTGGCAGCCCTGCTACTATCAGAAAAAGGCAGTATGTCCTATCAAGCGAACATAGCCTGACATACGCGGACAGGCCGGCACAACGGCCGCCGCGGAGCACAAGGGAGCATGTCCAGTGGCGAATCAACTGAATCTGCGGATCGACCGCTCTTCTCCGGTGCCGCTGTACCACCAAGTGGTGCAGGGCATCGAGGCAGCGATCCACACGGGGCTGCTGGAACCCGGCAGCCGGCTGGAAAACGAGATCGACCTGGCCGCCCAGCTGAACCTGTCCCGGCCCACGATGAGAAAAGCCATGGACGAGCTGGTCCGCTCGGGCCTGCTGGTCCGCAAGCGCGGCGTCGGCACCCAGGTGGTGTCCAGCCAGGTCCGCCGCCCGCTGGAACTCTCCAGCCTCTACGACGACCTGAGCAACAACGGCAGCAAGCCCACCACCGACGTGCTCAGCTTCTCGCATGAGGAGGCGGACGGCGCGATCCGGACAGCTCTGCAGCTTCCGGCCGGCGCCAAGGTCTACCACTTCACCAGGCTCCGGAAGGTGGGCGGCAAGCCGCTGGCCCTGATGGAGAACTGGGTGCGGGATGACATCACCGCCCTCGACGAGGCTTCCCTGGGCTCGCAAGGCCTCTACGCCATTCTGCGCAACGGCGGCGTGAACTTCCGCCTGGCCTCGCAGCGGATCGGTGCCATGATCGCCAATGACTACCAGGCGCCACTGCTCGAGACCACCCCCGGCTCCGCCCTGGTGACCATGGAGCGGACCGCGGTGGACGACACCGGACGCATGGTGGAAACCGGCCACCACGTCTACCGGGCGGATTCCTACAGCTTTGAAATGACACTGGTCCAGAGATAAGCGTCCAGAGTTAGCAGTTCAGGGCTGGCCGCGCAACGACAAGGCGCCGGGCAGCCGTGTCAGCGACGGGCGCAACCGGCTTCAACCCCGCACACACCCGCGCCTGCCTCCGGCGCGACAACGAAAGGGCAGCTTCCATGGCCAACTGGGTCTATCCGCTCGGCACCGCCGCCGAAGACACGTGGGACGTCTCCATCGGGACGTCCGACTCCAAACTGGAGGTGGACGGCTGGGCGCATACCGGGCTGAAGGTTGCCACGCTGGCAGCCGGCGCCGCCGTCGAACTCGACGCCGCGGCGGAGGAACGCATCGTGATCCCGCTCAACGGCTCTTTCGTGGCGACCGTCGACGGGCAGGACTATCCCCTGGCCGGCCGGGTCAGCGTCTTCAGCGGCCCCAGCGACGTGCTCTACACGGGAGCCGGCAAGGTGGTGGCCATCACCTCGGCCGACGGCGGACGCGTGGCAGTCGCCACTGCTCCGGCCAAGGCCGCCTACCCGACCCGCCTCATCACGGCCGCCGAGACGCCGGTGGAACTGCGCGGGGCGGGTAACTGCTCCCGTCAGGTCCACAATTTCGGGACTCCCGCCGCGCTGGAGGCGGACCGCTTCATCGTCTGCGAGGTCATCACGCCGGCCGGCAACTGGTCTTCCTATCCCCCGCACAAGCACGATGAGGAAAAAGACGGCGAGACCAACCTCGAGGAGATCTACTACTTCGAAACCCGCGTGACGCCCGGGGCCCCGCAACGCCCGGGCGCCGACGACGCCATCGGCTACCAGCGCGTCTACGCCTCCGACGAGCGGCCCATCGACGTTGCGGCCGAGGTCCGGACCGGCGACGTCGTCCTGGTGCCCTACGGCTGGCACGGGCCCGCCATGGCCGCCCCCGGCTACGACATGTATTACCTCAACGTCATGGCCGGACCCGGCCCGGTCCGCGAGTGGCTCATCAGCGATGACCCGCACCACGGCTGGATCCGCCAGACCTGGGAGGGCCAGGACCTGGACCCGCGGCTGCCGTTCGGCCGCTAGGCCGTCAGGCCGCTCCGGCCCTGGTTCTGGCTCAGGCTCAGGCGCTGGCGCTGACAGCTAGCCATTGAACGTGGCCGGGTGCGGTCCGGTGCGCCCGTTCCGCTCAAGGGCAGTCACTGCCGCCAGCTCGCCCGCGGAAAGCTCAAAGCCGAACACCTCCAGGTTTTCCCGGATGCGGGCCGGCGTCACTGACTTCGGGATGACGATCCTCCCCTGCTGCAGGTGCCAGCGCAGAATGACCTGCGCCGGGGTTCTGCCGTGGCGCGCGGCGATCTCCTTGATGGCCGGATCCGCCAGCAGGGCACCCTGGGCCAACGGACTCCAGGCCTCCGTCGCTATGCCGTGCGCCGCGTTGAACACTGTCACGTCGTGCTGCTGGAGCGCCGGGTGCAGCTCCACCTGGTTGACCGCCGGCACCGTTCCGCCCAGGTCGATGAGCCGCTGCAGGTGCACCGGTTCGAAATTGGACACGCCGATGGCCCTGACCCGGCCGTCGGCATGGAGTTTTTCAAGGGCCAGCCAGGAGTCGGCGTACCGGTCCGACGCCGGCGCGGGCCAGTTAATCAGGTAAAGATCCAGGTAGTCGAGGCCCAGCTTGTCCAGGCTCGCGTCGAAAGCCGCCAGAGCTGGTTCGTAGCCGAGGTCGTCGATCCACAGCTTGGACGTGATGAACAGGTCTTCCCGCGCGATCCCGGATTCTGCGAGCGCGCGGCCGGTTCCGGTTTCGTTTCCATAGATGGCGGCCGTGTCGATGCTCCGGTAGCCGGCGTCGAGCGCCGCCGCTACCGCCTCGGTGGTCTCGGCGTCGGGAATCTGAAAGACGCCGAAGCCCAGCTGCGGCATCCGCACCCCGTTATTGAGGACGATAGTGGGAATTGAACTCATAGTGTCTCCTGTGGTTGCGTTCGGGAGGTCAGCGGACAACGGTTGCAGCCTCGGTGGCGGGAAGGTCGGTGCTGGTTTGCGCTGCTGCCGCGGCGGGGGCGGTTGAACCGCCGGCCGTCGCCAGTCGCTTGGCCTGAGCCGCGGCGAATACCATCACTGCCAGGCCCAGCAGGGTGATCCCGGCGCCGGCCCAAATCGGCGAGGTGTAGCCGAGGCCGGCGGTGATGGTGACGCCGCCCAGCCAGGCGCCCAGGGCGTTGCCGACGTTGAAGGCGCCGATGTTGGCGCCGGAGGCCAGGGTGGGAGCGCTGCTGGCGTACTTCATGACGCGCATCTGCAGTCCCGGAACCGTGGCGAAGCCGAAGCCGCCCAGCAGCACCATAGTGGCGATGGTCACCGGCTGGTTGCCGGCTGTCAGGGCGAAGGCCACGAGCACCAGCACCAGGGCGGCGAGGACCACGAGCAGGGTGCGGTCCACGTTCTTGTCGGCCGCCTTGCCGCCGAGGGTGTTGCCGATGAAGAGCCCGACGCCGAAGAGGATCAGCAGCCACGGGACCGTGGCGGCGGAGAAGCCGGTGACCTCGGTGAGGGTAAAGGCGATGTAGGTGAAGGCGCCGAACATGCCGCCGTAGCCGAGGATGGTCACGAGGATGGAGAGCCACACCTGTCCGGAGCGGAAGGCACGGAGCTCGCCGCGCAATCCGCCCGCTGCTGGTTCGCCGGAGCCGGTTTTCGGCACGAGTGCGAGGATGCCGGCCAGGGCGAGGACACCGATCACGGTGATCGCCCAGAACGTGGAGCGCCAGCCCGCGGCCTGGCCCAGCATGGTGCCGAACGGGACACCGAGCACATTCGCAGCAGTCAGGCCGGTGAACATGATCGCGATCGCACCCGCCTTCTTAGTGGGCGCCACCATGCTCGCGGCCACCACTGCGCCGATGCCGAAGAACGCGCCGTGCGAGAGAGCGGCAATGATGCGGCCGATCATCATTACCGAGTAATCCGGCGCGAGCGCCGAGACAAGGTTGCCCGCGATGAAGAGCACCATCAGCACGGCCAGCACGGGCTTGCGTTCGAAACGCGTCACGGCGGCGGTGAGACCCAGCGCCCCGACCACGACGGCGAGCGCGTAGCCGGAGATGAGCCAGCCCGCGGTCGCCTCGGTGACGTGGAAGTCTGCGGCCACTTGCGGCAGCAGGCCCATGATGACGAACTCGGTGAGTCCGATGCCGAACCCGCCGAGGGCGAGGGCTATCAGGCCAACAGGCATGGAGGTGCTCCTTACAAAGCTGTACGGGATGGGGTATGGCGCGTAAGCTAGTAGTTGCAGACGCGTTATTTATTCTTGCACAAGCAGATACAGCGCGCAAGCAACTATTATTTGATGTGCCCGTCACCACCCCGCCGGGCACGCGAGTTGAAGGGAAACACCTGATGGGCATCAAGGACGACGCCGTCGAGGTCCGGGCGCAAGGCTGGCGGACCCTGGCGGCCCTGCACGGGCTGATCGAGGCCGAGCTGGAGCGGTCCTTGCAGGCCGAGGCGCAGCTCTCCGTCGTGGAGTACACCGTGCTGGATGCGCTGAGCCGGCAGGACGGCTGGCACATGCGGATGCAGCAGCTGGCCCGCGCCACGGCGTTGAGCGCGAGCGCCACCACGCGCCTGGTCAACCGGCTCGAGGACCGCGGGCTGCTGACCCGGATCCTGTGCGCGGATGACCGCCGCGGAATCTACACCGAGCTCACCCCCAGCGGCATCGCCCTGCTCGAGCAGAGCAGGCCGGTCCACGACGCCACGCTGGAGCGGGCGCTGGCCGAGGCCCAGGAAGTGCCGGAGCTGGCACCGCTGGTCGACGCCCTCCCCCGCCTGCACGCCGGCGTCTAGGGCAACAACGGTCTAGCGCTGCAACCGCCTCGCGCGGCAACGCAGAAGGAACGCAGAAAGCCCCGCCCGGGACGAATCCCGGGCGGGGCATTGTGCGTGCAGGGCTAGGCGGCGACGGGTTGCTTGGCCGCCGCTTGTTTGAAGAAGTGCTCCAGGTCCTCCAGGCTCTTGTCCTTGGTCTCCGGAACCACACGCTTCACCCAGACGATGGCTGCCAGCTGGAGCCCGACAAAGATGAAGAACGTCGCCGAGACGCCAATCCACGACACCATCTGCGGGAAGAAGAACCCGATCAGGAAGTTGATCATCCACAGCACGAAGACACAGATGCCCATGGCAATGCCGCGGACATGCAGCGGGAAAATCTCGGCCATGGTCAGCCACGTCACGGTGCCGATGCAGGACTGCATCGAGGCGAGGAACGTCACCATGAACAGCAGCACCAGGTAGCCGCGGAGGGTGCCTTCCGGGATGAGCATGGAGATGATGCCGATGGCCAGCAGGGATCCTGCCGTGCCGGTCAGGCCCGCGACCAGCATGGACTTCCGCGGCAGGCGCGACATGAGGGACATCCCGACCACGACGGCGACCACCGAGGTCACGCCGTTGACGACGTTGGCGAGCAGGGCGCCTTGGTCACCGAAGCCGGAGCTGGAGAGGATGGAGGTGCCGTAGTACATGATGGCGTTGACGCCGCTGATCTGGTTGATCACGGCCATGCCAAGTCCGACCACGAAGATACGCCGGATCCAGGGCACCGTGAGGTCACGGAAGGTGCCGAGCTTGGATTGATAGTCTTCCCTGGCGGCCTGACGGACCTCATCGAACTCGGTGGAAACGTCCTCGGCGGCGCGCGTCCGGCGCAGCACGTCCAGTACCTCACCGAAGCGGCCGGCCGACGCCAGCCAGCGCGGGCTTTCCGGCAGCAGCAGCATGCCAAGCCACAGCACGACAGCCGGCAGCGTGGCAATGACCAGCATCCACCGCCACACGTGGGAGGCCTCGGGGAAGGCGTTGCCCAGCACGGCATTGAAAGTGAAGGCCAGAAACTGTCCGGTGACGATCATGAGCTCGTTCTGTGTCACGATCCGTCCGCGTTGGGCCGACGGGGACATTTCCGCCAGGTAGACCGGAACGATCACCGACGCCCCGCCGACGGCAAGGCCGAGCAGGGTGCGGGAGACGACGAGCATTTCGGTGCTGGGCGAGAGCGAGCAGGCCATGGTGGCCACCGCGAAGATGATCGCGAGCCCCATGATGGTCCTGCGCCGGCCGAAGCGGTCCGACAGCCTGCCTGCCGAGATGGCGCCGAACGCCGCGCCGAACAGCAGGGTGGAGGTCACCAGCCCCTCGGTCAGCGGAGTGAGGCCGAGGTCCCGCTGCATGAACGGAAGGGCGCCGTTGATCACGCCGGTGTCATAGCCGAAGAGGAGGCCGCCGAACGTGGAAAAGAGCGCCACCCGCCGCATGAAACCCTGGGGATTCGAGGTGCCGCCGGCGGCCCGGCCCGAGGAGTCCACGCCCGCATCGGGGGCGGCCGCGGGCGGAGCCGAGTTTGTCAGCGTTCTATCGGGCGCCGTCATAGGCTGACCTTCTGGATCTGCTGCTTCATGGTCTCCAGCTGGTATCGGGAGACGTCCGCGGCGTTGTCGTCCTCGGCGAAGACGCTGGAGACCATCACCGTGTCTTCACGGTCCAGGAAGCCGATCTCCTGCAGGCCGCCGAAGAACTCGTCCCAGTTGACGTCGCCGTCGCCGATTTTCAGGTGCTGGTGCACGCGGACGGGGTTGCCGGGCGGGTTGGTGATGTAGCGCAGGCCGTGTGAGGCGTGGTGGTCCATCGTGTCGGCCACGTGGACCAGGCGCAGCTTGTCGCCAGCGGCCCGCATGATCTCCAGCGGTGCGTTCTTCATGTGGAAGCTGTGCGAGGCCACGTAGACCAGGCCAACATTCTTCGAGTTCAGCCCGCGGATCACCCGGATCGCGGCCAGGCCCTCCTCGACGAAGTCGTCCGGGTGCGGATCGATCAGCAGGTCGATCCCCTCCCGCTCGATGATGGGGAGCAGTTCCTCCATGGAGCGGTAGAAGGACCGCTCGGATTCTTCGGCCTTCTCCGGCCGGCCGCTGAACTCGGTGTTCATGGTGCCAACGCCCAGGTCCACGGTGATCTGGATGGCGCGTTTCCAGTAGCGGACGGCCGCCTCGCGCGCGTCCTCGTCCGGGCCGGACCAGCGCAGCACGGGCAGCACCGACGCGATTTCGATTCCCGCGTCCTTGCAGGCCGCCTTCAGCTTGCCCACGAGCTCGTCGTCGGCCTTCGGGTGGTTGAAGAAGGGGATGAAATCGGCGTGCGGGGTCATCTGCATGTACTTGTAGCCGAGGTCGGCCACCACGCGCGGGAACTCGAGGAGTCCGTGGCTGTGGTGGAACGGCGTGGGATCTAGGGCGATTTTCACGGTGAACACTCCATTGTGGATCTGGCGGGCGTGCGGCCGGCCGGCGCGTTCGTTGCAGTAGAAGGCACCGGCCGGCGGGGTTTTAGCGGTACAGGGCGGGCTTGGCGTTGAGCTTCACGGCGACCTTTTCGCCGTTCTTCTGCGCCTCGACGCCGGCCTCGCAGCAGGCGGCCGTGGCGTAGCCGTCCCAGGCGGTGGGGCCGCCGATCTCATCGCGGAGGGCCGCGTCCACCCACGACTGGATTTCGACGTCGTATGCCGCCCCGAAGCGTTCCTCGAAGCCGGGGGTGACGTTGCCGCCCCAATGGCCGTTGCTGCGGGTGTACGGGCCTTTGTCGTCGCCGATGCTGACGATGCCGTCCTCGAAGGAGGCCTGGGTGGCCACCTCGTAGCCGAACTTGGCATTGACGTAGATCTCGACGTCGGCCAGGACACCGGACTCGGTCTCGATCAGCACGTGCTGCGGGTCGTGCTGACCGGCCGGGGCGTTCCGTGTGGCCTTGCCGAGGCGGACCTGGACCGAGGTGATTTCCTCGCCGGTGAAGTAGCGGATGGCGTCGAATTCGTGGACCACGGAGTCGTTGATCAGCATCTCGTTGGTGAAGCCGGCCGGGGTGGTGGGGTTCCGGTGCTGGTGGTGCAGCATGAGCAGCTCACCGAGTTCGGAGTCGCGGATGATTTTGCCGAGGGCGGCGTATTCGGCGTCGAAGCGGCGCATGAAGCCGACCTGGATGCGCTTGTGGCCCAGCTCCTGCTCGGCTTCGACAATCTTCCAGGAGGATTCGGCATCCGGGGTGAGCGGCTTCTCGCAGAGGATCGGGATGTCCTTGGCGATCGCCTTGAGCAGGATGTCCTCGTGCAGGAAACCGGGGGTGGCGATCAGGACGGCGTTGACGTCGCCGTTGTTGAGGGCCTCCTCGGCGTCGGCGAGGGCGACGGCACCGGGGATGCCTTCGATGGCGGCCTGGGCACGGGCGAGGTCGACGTCGACGACGGCGGCAACTTCGGCGCCGTGGATGCGGGTGTTGAGCCGCTGGATGTGGTCTGCGCCCATACGGCCGGCGCCGATGACAGCTACGCGGAGGGTCTTAGTCATGATCTTGTCCTCTGTTCTAGTTGACGGCGGTGCGGGAGCCGCAGGAAAGCAGGTAGTTCCGGGTGCGCTTGGCGATCGGCATCGGGACGTCGAAGGCCACGGGATACATGTCCTGTTCCACAATGCCAAAGATCGGCCGGTTGAGCGCCTCCACGGCTTCGATGACGGCGCGCAGGTCCGGCAGCCCGTTCGGCGGCTCGGTCATCACGCCGGCCAGGTTGGCGGCGGCCCACGTCATTTTTTCCTCGTTGACCTTTTTGAGGATGTCCGGGTTGATCTGCTTGAGGTGCAGGTAGCCGATCCGGTCCGGATAGTTCTTGATCAGGTCGAGGCTGGAGGCCCCGCAGTATTCGGCGTGGCCGGTATCCAGGCAGAGGTTGAGGTACTTCGGGTCCGTGGCCGCGAGCAGGGTTTCGATGTCCGCCTGCGCGCCGACGTGGGAGTCGGCGTGCGAGTGGAACTGCTGCTTCAGGCCGAAATCCTCCAAGAGGGTCTTGCCCATGCGGTTGTGGCCGGAGAACAGGTCGCTCCACGCCTTCTCGGTCAGCGTGCCGCTCTCGACGGCCTCGCCGGTGACGTCGTCGCGCCACATCGCGGGAATGACCACGATGTGTTCGCCTCCCATGGCTGCCGTGAGTTCGGCGACCTTGCGGGCCGGCTCCCAGGCTTCGTCGTACTGGTGGGCCCCGCGGTGGAATGCGGTGAACACGGTGCCGGCCGAGATCTTCAGGTCGCGCTGCTTGAGCTCTTCGGCGAGACGGGCCGGATCGGTGGGGAGGTAGCCGTAGGGGCCGAGTTCGATCCACTTGTAGCCGGATTCGGCGACCTCGTCGAGGAAGCGTTCCCACGGGGTCTGCTGGGGGTCATCCGGGAACCAGACGCCCCAGGAGTCCGGCGCGGTGCCGATGATCAGCTTGTTCTCTGTCATTTCCATTCCTTCTCATCGGTTGCTCCGCAGGTGCCGTTTTGGACGCTCAAAACGGCGGTTGCGGAGCAATCGATCGCGGTTGTTGGGTGGCGCTGGGTGGGGACTAGTTGGACGGGAAGTTGTAGGAGGCGCCGGAGGCGTGCGTGGGTTCGGGCCAGCGCGAGGTGACCACCTTGCCGCGGGTGTAGAAGGAGACGCCTTCGGGGCCGTAGATGTGCTTGTCGCCGAACAGCGAGGCCTTCCAGCCGCCGAAGGAGTGGTACGCCACCGGCACGGGCAGCGGCACGTTGATACCGATCATGCCCACGGTGACGGAGCGCTGGAACTTCCGGGCCGCGGCGCCGGAAGAGGTGAAGATGGCGGTGCCGTTGCCGTAGGGGTTGGAGTTGATCAGGGCGATGCCGGCGTCGAGGTCCTCGACGCGGACCACGACCAGGACGGGGCCGAAGATTTCCTCGGTGTAGGCGGTCATCCCGGCCGTGACGTGGTCCAGGACGGTGGGGCCGACCCAGAACCCGTCTTCGTGGCCGGGGACCACGAGGTCGCGGCCGTCCACCACCATCGCGGCGCCGGCGGTTTCGGCCTCGGTGACGATCTTCACGATCCGTTCCTTGGACGCCGGCGTGATGACCGGGCCCATTTCGGCGTCGGGCACGGTGCCGTTGTTGACCTTGACGGCCAGGGCGCGCTCCTCGACCTTCTTGACCAGCAGGTCGGCGGCTTCGCCGACGGCGACGGCGACCGAGATGGCCATGCAGCGTTCCCCGGCGGAGCCGAAGGCGGCGGCGGCCAGGTGGTCGGCAGCGTTGTCGAGGTCCGCGTCGGGCAGGATGATCGCGTGATTCTTCGCCCCGCCCAAGGCCTGGACGCGCTTGCCGTGGGCCGTGGCGGTCTCGTGTACGTACTTCGCGATCGGGGTGGAACCGACGAAGGAGATGCCGTCCACGTCCGGGTGGGTCAGGAGGCCGTCGACCGTTTCCTTGTCGCCGTGCAGGACCTGGAAGACGCCGTCGGGCAGCCCGGCCTGCTTCCACAGCTTGGCGAGCAGCATCGAGGCGGAGGGGTCGCGCTCCGAGGGCTTGAGGATGAAGGCGTTGCCGGTGGCGATCGCCATCGGGGCCATCCACAGCGGGACCATGACCGGGAAGTTGAACGGGGTGATTCCGGCGACGACGCCGAGCGGCTCGCGGAAGGAGAAAACGTCGATGCCGGTGGAGACCTGGTCCGAGTAGTCGCCCTTGAGCAGTTGCGGGATGCCGCAGGCGAACTCGATGACCTCGAGTCCGCGGCCGATCTCGCCCTTGGCGTCGGAGAGGACCTTGCCGTGTTCGGCGGTGATCAGTTCGGCGAGCTCGTCCACGTGGGAGGCGACGAGTTCGCGGAACTTGAACAGCACCGCGGTGCGCTTGGCCAGGGAGATGTCGCCCCAGGAATCGGCGGCAGCGCGGGCGGCGGCGACGGTGGTGTCCAGGTCGGCCCGGTTGGCCAGCCGCAGCTCTGCGGAGACGGCGCCGGTGGCCGGGTTGTAGACGGGCTGGGTGCGGGTACCTTCACCGGCGGACTCGGCGCCGTTGATGAAGTGGTGGATGGTTTTGGTGGCGGTGACGGTAGTCATGGGAATGTCCTTGGGAGTTGGAATCTGGGATGGCTCAGGGAGCCGGGGTCAGCCGAGCAGCTTGCGCTGGCGGCTCTTGTGGTCAACGTAGGTCTGGAAGGCCTGCTTTGTGGAGTCGAGCTCGGAGACCTGGGAGACCGGAACGTCCCACCACGACTCGGAGCTGGGGGCATCCAGCAGCGGGTCGGATTCCACGTGGATGACGATCGGGCCGCCGCGTTCGGGGGCGGCCTTGGCGTCGCGGATGGCCTGTTCGAGCTCGGCGATGACCTTCTCCCCCGGTTCGATCCGGATTACTTTCACGCCGAGGCTTTCGGCGTTCAGGGCCAGGTCCACCGGGAGCCGGTCGCCGTCGTCGAAGCTGTGGTGTTCCTCATCCAACGCCCGGTACTGGGTGCCGAAGCGCTGGGATCCAAGGGACTCGGAAAGCGAACCGATGGAGGCGTAGCCGTGGTTCTGGATCAGGACCACGATCAGCTTGATCCGCTCGGCGACGGCGGTGACGAGTTCGGTGTGCATCATCAGATAGGAGCCGTCCCCCACCATGACGACGACGTCGCGCTGCGTGCCGCCCTTGGCGGCTTCGGCCAGGGCGGCGCGCTTGACCCCGAGGCCGCCCGGGATCTCGTAGCCCATGCAGGAGTAGGCGTATTCGACGTGGTAGCCGAACGGGTCCCGGACGCGCCACATCTTGTGCAGGTCACCGGGGAGTGAGCCGGCGGCGCAGATGACGACGTCCTGGGCGTCCATGGCGCGGTTCGTGGCGCCAATGATCTCGTTCTGCGCCGGCAGCGGCGTGAACCGCGTGTCGAATGCCTCGTCCACGGTGGCGTCCCAGCGTTCCTTCTCGGCCGCGATCCGCTGCTCGAGGTCCGCGCCGATGCGGTAGCCGCCGAGGGCCTGGTTCAGTTTGACCAGGGCCTTGCGGGCATCGGCCACGATCGGCAGCGAGGTGCCGTGCTTGTAGGCGTCGAGAGCGGCGACGTTGATGTTGAGGAATTGCACGTCCGGGTTCTGGAACGCGGTCCGGGAGGCAGTGGTGAAGTCCTCGTAGCGGGTACCGATCCCGATGATGAGGTCGGCCTCGGCGGCGATGGCGTTGGCCGCCGTCGTGCCGGTGGATCCGATGGCCCCGAGGGAGAACTTGTGGTCCCAGGGCAGCACGCCGACGCCGGCCTGGGTGTTGCCGACCGGGATGCCGGTCAGCTCGGCGAACTTCGCGAGTTCCTCGTTGGCGTAGGCGTAGAGCACGCCGCCGCCGGCGATGACCAGCGGGCGCTTGGCGGCGCGGATCGCCTCGGCGGCGCGGCGGATGTCCTCGTCGTCGGCGTCCGGACGGCGGATCCGCCATTCGCGTTCGGCGAGGAATTCCTCGGGCACGTCGAAGGCCTCGGCCTGGACGTCCTGGGGCAGCGAGATGGTGACGGCACCGGTCTCGGCCGGGTCGGTGAGGACACGGAGTCCGTGGTGGAACGCGGAAAACAGCTGCTCGGGCCGGGAGACGCGGTCAAAGAACTTCGACAGCGGCCGGAACGCGTCATTGACGGTGATGTCGTAGGCGTAGGGCTGTTCGAGCTGCTGCAGCACGGGGTCGGCGGCGCGGGTCGCGAACGTGTCACTCGGCAGCAGCAGGACCGGCAGCCGGTTGGTGGTGGCCAGCGCCGCGCCGGTGAGCAGGTTCGAGGAGCCCGGACCGATCGAGGTGCTGATCGCGAAGGTCTGGCGGCGGCGGGTGTGGCGGGCGAAGCCGACCGCCTGGTGGGACTGGGCCTGTTCGTTGCGGCCCTGGTAGTACGGCATGATCGTCGGATCGAGCTGCTGGTACTGCTTGAGGGCCTGGCCGACGCCGGCGACGTTGCCGTGGCCGAAGATGCCGAACGTGCCCGGAATCAGGCGTTCCCGGAAGTCCTGGCCGCCGACCGAATCGACGGTGTACTGCTTGGACAGGTATTCAACGACGGCCTGCGCGACCGTCATTCTGCGTGTTCCTGATGCCGTGCTCATTCCCATGGGAAGCTACTCCGATACTTCTTTGGTGCGGGTGGATTCGGTGTGGTGCAGCAGCGAGGCCGCGGTTGCCACGGCGCCGGCGACGTCGCCGTCCTGCGGGTAGAGCAGGGTCCGGCCGACGGTGAGGCCCTGAACGCCGGGCAAGGCGAGGGCAGTCTGCCAGCTGGCGAACACCTCGTCCTGGCCAGCGTCCGGGTCTCCGCCGAGGAGCACGGTGGGCATCGTGGTGGACGCCATGACGCGTTCCATCTCGGCCACCACGGGGAGCTTCATCCAGGTGTAGGCGCTGCTCGCGCCGAGGCCTTCGGCGATGGCGACTGACTTGATGACGGCATTGGTGGAGAGGTCGTTGCGGACCTTCCCGTTTTCGCGGACGGAGAGGAACGGTTCCACCATGGCGATCAGCCTGCGTTCGGCGAGGGAGTCGATGGCCCTCGCGGTCGCTTCGAGGGTGGCGACAGTGTCCGG
Source organism: Arthrobacter sp. I3 (assembly GCF_000520575.1). Lineage (NCBI taxonomy): Bacteria > Bacillati > Actinomycetota > Actinomycetes > Micrococcales > Micrococcaceae > Arthrobacter > Arthrobacter sp. I3. Next base: position 9,083 of record NZ_KI914907.1, on the reverse strand, counting down.
GTCACCGAGGCAGATGCGGGTCAGCATCTTGCCGCCGTCGGCGCCCAGGGCCTCGAGCGCGGCCGCGGTGTGGCCGGTAAAGCGGTCATCGAATTCGTTCACCAAGCCGGAGAGTCCGCCACGGTTCATCGAGCCGAAGAGCAGCTTGCCCTCGAGCGCGCCGAGCAGGAGCAGATCGTCCATGATGTCCGGCGAGGCGAGGACACCGTCCACGTCCGGGTTGGCCAGGGCGATCTGCAGGCGGTCCAGGAGCTGGCGGCGGTCGGCCATGGCCACCGGATCGTTTCCGACGGCGAGCGCGCCGCGGGCCGGGTGGTCGGCGGCGACAATGAAGTTCTGCCGGTGGGCCCTGACACCGGGGTGGCGGCGCCGGGCCTTGGCGGCGCGGGCAATCGCTTCCGGGTCTTCGAGCCGGATAATGCTCAGGTGCTCGTAGCGGCGGGGATCATCGTTCACCGCACGGGTGGCGACGGCTGGGTTTGCACTCACAGTGCTGCTCCTTCGGTGGCGTAGGTACCCGGCAGCAGGCGGCCGCGGTCGGCGAGCAGGCCGGTGACTTCGTCCGGCGTCGGCATCGCGTCGGCGCAGGACAGGCGGGAGGCGACGAGGGCGCCGGCGGCGTTGGCGAAATCGAGGACCTGTGCCAGGGGCCAGCCGGAGAGCAGGCCGTGGCAGAAGGCCCCGCCAAAGGAGTCGCCGGCGCCGAGGCCGTTGACAGTTTCCACGGGCACCGGGGCGGAGACCACACGCTCGGTGCGGGTCTTGGCCATGACCCCTTCAGGGCCCAGCTTCACGACGGCGATTTCGACGCCGGCCGCGAGCAGCCGGTCCGCCTGTTCGTCCGGGGTGCCCTCCCCGACAGCGACGGCGCATTCCTTGTCGTTGCCGATCGCGACGGTGACGTGCGGCAGGATCCTGGCGACCTGTTCCCGGGCTTCCTCCTCGGAAGCCCAGAACATCGGCCGGTAGTCGAGGTCCAGGATGGTGAACTGGCCTTCCTTGAGCCCCGTGCGGGGCCGTGCCTCGTGGGCCGTGAGCTGGGCGGTGCGGCTGGGCTCCTGGCAGAGTCCGGTGACGGTGGACCAGAAGATCCCGGCGTCCCTGATGGCGTCCAGGTCCAGTTCCTCGGCCTTGATCTGCAGGTCCGGTGCCGTGGGGAAGCGTCCATAGAAGTAGAGCGGGAAGTCCTCCGGCGGCTTGATGGCGCAGAACGTGACGGCGGTGGGCCATTCCTTGACCGCCGTGACGAAGGAGTCGTCCACGTTGAATTTGCGCAGTTCCCGGTGCAGGTACTTGCCGAAGGCGTCGTCGCCGGTGCGGGTGATGACGGCGGTGCGGCGGCCATGGCGGGCAGCGGCGACCGCTACGTTGGATGGGGATCCGCCAAGGTACTTTCCGAAGGACGTGACATCCTCCAGATCCACCCCGATGTCGTTCGGGTAGATATCAACACTGATGCGCCCGATCGTGAGCAGTTCGTGGGTCACGGTGATCGTGGACCTTTCTGGTGTGGACTCGATACCTTTGCGCAGCCTGAGCTTCGGCGTTTCTGCGGTGCTTATTCGGTGCTTTGGGGCCTGGCGTGAGCCGGGCCACAACCACTACTTTGCCTTAGAATCCATGTACTGTCAAAGGTTTGTACTGACATATTTACAACATGACACGGGGACTTCAAGTGACGCCCGCGCGGCGCCGCAGCAGCGGAGCGGGCGCCGGAAATACCCCGGTGGTTACCTGGCGGGAACGCCGAGTTCGCCGGTGACATACTGGGCCTGCCCGAAACCGAACGACCAGTCCCCCGCGGTGTTCTCGACATATCCGATGAAAACGTCCTCGCCGGCGACCCCCGCGGCGGCCAGCCTGTCCGCAATGGCGGCAAACAGGGACTGCTTGGCGGACAGGCTGCGCCCGGCCTGGGTGAAGATCTGGATCATCACCACGTCCGGCGTCCGCTCGAAGCCGAGCCCGGCATCCTGGGCAACAATTTGCCCCACTGGATGCTCGGTCAGCACGTGGAAGTAGTCCCGCTCCGGAATGCCAAATTCGGCCACGATCGCGTTGTGGATGCCCTGGCTGAGTCCGCGGAGCTGCTCCGCGCCGCGGCCCTGGTTGACGTCAATTCGTACGAGAGGCACTCGCATCTCCTTCGTTAGTTTGTCCTGACATACTAACAAAGCAATTCGGAGGTACGCAAGGATTCCGTGACAGCACACAGCAACGCGGGGTCGCTTAGCGCCCATCCCAGACCCGCAGGACGGGCCCTCAGTGACCCCGCGTTGGGTATTGCGCGGACACTGCCTCCGGCGTAGCGTTAACAACCTAGAGATTGATCAATGAGCAAGTTGATTACTGATCAGTTGACCACGGGACGAGGAGGTGGAGCACCGAGTGGAAGCGAGTGACGACGCCGAGCTCGACGCGGCCTTCCTGGCCCTCGCCGATCCGGTCCGCCGCCGCATCATTGCCCGGCTCAGCCGGGGCCCGGCCACCGTCAATGAACTGGCGGAGCCCTTCGCGATCACCAAGCAGGCGGTCTCGAAACACATCCAGGTCCTCGAGCAGGCGCAACTTGTCACGCGGACCCGTGACGCCCAGCGCCGGCCCGTGCACCTGAACCCTGCACGGTTGGAAGCACTCACTGCCTGGATCGACCAGCACCGGCTGGTCCGCGAGGGGCAGTTCCGCAGCCTTGACGCCGTGCTTGAAATCCGCGCCGCCCAGAGCGGCACACAGCCAAAGGATGCATCATGAGCAACGCACTGAAATTGACCGTCCCCGAGGGTCTGCCGTTCATCGATTTCGAGCGTGAATTCGACTTTCCGGTGTCCGAGGTGTTCCGGGCGCACAAGGATCCCGAGCTCGTCGCCCAGTGGCTTGGCCCGCGGCGGCTGACTATGGCTGTCGACCACTACGACTTTAGGAGCGGCGGCAGCTACCGCTACACCCACACCGCGCCGGACGGCAGCGCCTATGGCTTCACCGGCGTCTTCCACACTGTCCGCGAGAATGATTTCGCCATCCAGACCTTCGAATTCGATGGCTACCCGGACGTGGTGAGCATTGAGTCGCTGACCTTCGAGGAGCTGGGCGGCGGCCGTTCGCGGCTCAGCGGCCACGCGGTCTACCCCAGCATGGAGGCCCGCGACGGCATGGCGCAGTCCGGAATGGAGGGCGGCATGACCGAAGCCTACGAACAGCTCGAGGAAGTCCTCAGCGGGGCCAAGGTCTAGGACCTCAGGGGTCTTAGAGAGTACGACGGCGGCAGGTCACCTCCCGGGC
>NZ_KI914907.1:2440-5704 GCF_000520575.1 Arthrobacter sp. I3 | reverse complement strand
GGGGAAGGTGGCCTGCCGCCGTCGTACTTAAAGAAACAACGCGGGGTCACTCCGCGCCCATCCCACCGAGTGGAATGGGCCGTGAGTGACCCCGCGTTGCTGTAGTGCTGGTGCTTCGGCGCTTCGGACCTAGAGGGTCGCGAAGACCTCGCGCAGGAGCTTGGCGGTCTCGGACGGCGTCTTGCCGACCTTGACGCCGGCAGCCTCGAGGGCTTCCTTCTTGGCCTGGGCGGTGCCCGCGGAACCCGAGACGATGGCGCCTGCGTGGCCCATGGTCTTGCCTTCCGGAGCGGTGAAGCCGGCCACGTAGCCAACAACCGGCTTCGTGACGTGGGCCTTGATGTAGTCGGCGGCACGCTCTTCGGCGTCGCCACCGATTTCGCCGATCATGACGATCGCCTTGGTCTCCGGGTCAGCCTCGAAGGCTTCGAGGGCATCGATGTGGGTGGTGCCGATGACCGGGTCGCCGCCGATGCCGATGGCGGTGGAGAAGCCGAGGTCGCGCAGCTCGTACATCATCTGGTAAGTCAGGGTGCCCGACTTGGAGACAAGGCCGATGGGGCCCTTGCCCGTGATGTTGGCCGGGGTGATGCCGACGAGGGCCTCGCCCGGGGTGATGATGCCGGGGCAGTTCGGTCCGATGATGCGGGTGACCTGCTTGCCGTTGGCGTCCACCTTGGACTGGGCCAGTGCCCAGAACTCGGCGGAGTCCTGGACCGGCACGCCTTCGGTGATGACGACGACGAGGCCGATGCCGGCCTCGATGGCTTCAACGACGGCGTCCTTGGTGAAGGCCGGCGGCACGAAGACGATGGAAACGTCAGCGCCGGTCTCCGCCATGGCTTCCTTGACGGTGCCGAAAACGGTGATCTCGGCGTCGCCGTGCAGGACCGTTGTGCCGGCCTTGCGGGCGTTGACGCCGCCCACAACATTGGTGCCGGCTTTGAGCATCAGGGCGGTGTGCTTGGTGCCTTCGCCGCCGGTGATGCCCTGGACGATGACCTTGGAGTCCTTGTTCAGATAAATAGACATAGTCGAGTCCCTCTACTTCGCTGCGTTGGCGAGCTCGGCAGCCTTGTCGGCGCCCTCGTCCATGGTGGCGGCCAGGGTAACCAGCGGGTGGTTGGCCTCGGCCAGGATGCGGCGGCCTTCCTCAACGTTGTTGCCGTCAAGGCGGACTACCAGCGGCTTGTTCGCGGAGTGGCCCAGCTCGGCCAGTGCACCGACGATGCCCTTGGCGACGGCGTCACAGGCGGTGATGCCGCCGAAGACGTTGACGAAGACGGACTTGACCTGCGGGTCGCCCAGGATGACGTCGAGGCCTGCTGCCATGACCTCGGCGGAAGCTCCACCGCCGATGTCCAGGAAGTTCGCGGGCTTGACGTTGCCGTGGTTCTCGCCGGCGTAAGCAACGACGTCGAGGGTGGACATGACCAGGCCGGCACCGTTACCGATGATGCCGACTTCGCCGTCCAGCTTGACGTAGTTGAGGTCCTGCGCCTTGGCCTTGGCCTCGAGCGGGTCAGCAGCGTCCTTGTCTTCAAGGTGGGCGTGCTTGGGGTGGCGGAAGTCGGCGTTCTCGTCGAGGGAGACCTTGCCGTCGAGGGCAACGATGTCGCCTGCGCCGGTCAGGACCAGCGGGTTGACCTCCACAAGAGTGGCGTCTTCCTTCTTGAAAACGTCCCAGAGCTTCAGGATTACGCTGGCGACCTTGCCACGCAGTTCCTCGGCGAAGCCTGCCGCGGCGACGATTTCGTCGGCCTTGGCCTGGTCGATGCCCACGGCCGGGTCGATCGAGATCTTGGCCAGGGCCTCGGGGCGCTCAACGGCGAGCTGCTCGATTTCCATGCCGCCTTCTACCGAGCACATGGCCAGGTAGTTGCGGTTGGCCCGGTCCAGAAGGACGGAGAAGTAGTATTCCTCAGCGATGTCTGCACCCTGGGCGATCATCACCCGGTGCACGGTGTGGCCCTTGATGTCCATCCCGAGGATGTTGGTGGAGTGTTCAAACGCTTCGTCAGCGGTCTTCGCGACCTTGACGCCGCCGGCCTTGCCGCGGCCTCCGGCCTTGACCTGCGCCTTCACGACAGTTACGCCGCCGATTTTCTCGGCAGCTGCCTTTGCTTCTTCAGGGGTGTGCGCCACGATGCCAGCAAGCACGGGTACACCGTGCGCCTCGAACATATCGCGCGCCTGATATTCAAACAGGTCCACGGTTTAGTGTCCTTCTACGTCGAAGTAGTTTCTGTACAGCCGGACCCCACGTACTCGCGGTTACCGGGCTGCGGAATAAACGCACCCTGCGACAAGCTTGGAAACGAGCCACACGGCGCAATGCTCCTTTGGGAACTCTAGTCCTTCGATCGGACCAGCCCGTTCCAGAGTACCGGTTATGTGAGTAAGGACACTATTCTATGGAGCGTAGAAAAACCGCTAGATTACGGGGTTTTTGGGGTGTCCGACGGCGCTCCGAAGGCCAGCGCGGCCGTGCCGGACCCGCGTTCGTAATGTACGGCGAACGCCCGTGCCAGCGGCTGCACGGGGTGCCGGCGGACCGGTCCCCGGACGCCCGCCGGGTCTTCAGCCAAACGTCCAGTTACGCGATCAGTCAGGCGTCCAGCTTGGTCAGCGGCGCGTAGCGCAGCAGCAGCCGCTTCTCGCCGACGTCGAACTTGACCTTGGCGACCGTCTTGTCCCCGGCGCCCTCCACCGCCAGGACGGTGCCGTTGCCGAAGCTGGTGTGGTTGACCTTGTCCCCCACGCTGACGGCGACGACTTCCTTCTGCGGCTGGACCCTGTTCTTGGCCACCGCGGCGGGAACATCGGCGTTGAAGCCGGCGGACGGGCTGGCCGCGGCGCCGCGGGCGGTCCCGGCACCCCAGAACGATCCGCCGTAGCGGCTGGACCCGATCCCGGCACCGCTCCCCCAGCCTCCGCTCTGGCGGCTGGCGCCTTCGCGCTTCCACTCGACGAGCTCGGCCGGGATCTCCTCGATGAACTGGCTCGCGGGGTTGTACTGGCTCTGGCCCCACATGCTGCGGACCTCGGACCTGGTCAGGTAGAGACGCTTGCGGGCCCGGGTCAGCCCCACGTAGGCCAGCCGGCGTTCCTCGGCCAGTTCCTTGGGATCGGTGGCGGAGCGCTGGTGCGGGAACAGCCCGTGCTCCATGCCGGTCAGGAACACCACCGGGAATTCCAGGCCCTTCGCGGTGTGCAGCGTCATCAGGGTCACGACGCCGAGCCGCTTGGCTTCGGCGACGGCGG
>NZ_KI914907.1:0-2340 GCF_000520575.1 Arthrobacter sp. I3 | reverse complement strand
GGCCGCCAGGTTTTCGGCGTCACCGCCGGGGGCGTCCGGGATCTGGTCGGCGTCAGCCACGAGGGAGACCTGCTCCAGGAAGGCTCCGAGCGAGCCTTCGGGATTGTCCCGTTCGTATTCCCGGACGACGGCGACCAGTTCGGCGAGGTTCTCCACCCTGGACTCGTCCTGCGGGTCGGTGCTGGAACGCAGCCCGGCCAGGTAGCCGGTTTGTTCGAGCACGGCTTCGAGAGCCGCGGCGGCACCGGAGCCGGAGGCGACCTCGGCGAGGTCGTCGAGGAGTTTCACGAAGCCCAGCACGGCGTTGACCGAACGCGTCGCCATGCCCGGGGCTTCATCGGCGCGCCGCGCGGCGGCCATGAAGGAGGTGCGCTCACGCTCTGCCAGGGCGGCGACGGCGCCCTCGGCTCGGTCGCCGATCCCGCGCTTGGGTTCGTTGAGGATGCGGCGGAGGTTGACGTCGTCGTCCGGGTTGACCAGGACCCGCAGGTAGGCGAGGGCGTCCTTGATCTCCTTGCGCTCGTAGAAGCGGGTGCCGCCGACCACCTTGTAGGGCAGGCCCACGCGGACCAGGACGTCCTCGATCGAGCGGGACTGGGCGTTGGTGCGGTAGAAAATGGCGACGTCGCCGGGGCGCAGGTTGCCCTCGTCCTGGAGCCGGTCGATTTCCTTGGCGATGAACTGGGCCTCGTCGTGTTCGTTCTCGCCGACGTAGCCGACGATCTTCTCGCCGTCGCCCTCGGCCGTCCAGAGCCGTTTCTCCGGCCGGTTGGGATTGCGGGAGATCACCGAGTTGGCGGCGCTGAGGATGGTCTGGGTGGAGCGGTAGTTCTGTTCGAGCTTGATGGTGCGGGCGTCCGGGTAGTCCTTCTCGAACTCCACGATGTTGCGGATGTCCGCGCCGCGGAAGGCGTAGATGGACTGGTCTGAATCGCCGACGACGGTGAGCTCGGCGGCGTCGGGGCCTTCGCCGACGATCTCGCGCACCAGGGCGTACTGGGCGTGGTTGGTGTCCTGGTATTCGTCCACGAGGACGTGCCGGAAGCGGCGCCGGTAGGAGTCGGCGAGCGCCGGGAAGGCCCGGAACATGTAGACGGTCTCGGCGATCAGGTCATCGAAGTCCATGGCGTTGGCCTGGCGCAGGCGCTGGGTGTAGCCCTTGAAGACCTCGGCGACGGCCTGCTCGAAGGGATCGTTGTAGTTGGCGCTCGAGGAATAGCTGTCGGCGTCGATCAGCTCGTTCTTGAGCGCGGAAATCTTGTGCTGGATGGCCTTGGGCGCGAAGCGCTTGGGGTCAAGGTCCAGGTTCTTGGCGACCAGGGTGATCAGGCGCAGCGAGTCGGCGGAGTCGTAGATCGAGAAGTTGGAGTTGAGCCCGACGTTCTTGGCCTCGCGGCGCAGGATCCGGACGCAGGAGGAGTGGAAGGTGGAGATCCACATGGTCTTGGCCCGGCCGCCGACCAGCGCCTCGATCCGTTCCCGCATTTCGGCCGCGGCCTTGTTGGTGAAGGTGATGGCCAGGATCTCGCCGTGGTGCGCCCGCCTCGTGGCGATCAGGTAGGCGATCCGGTTGCTGAGCACGCGGGTCTTGCCCGACCCGGCGCCGGCGACAATCAGCAGGGCGCTGCCGGCGTGCTTGACCGCTTCTTCCTGCTGGGGGTTCAGCCCCTCGAGGAGTTCGCCCGCGTTCGGAAGCTGCGGGCGGTCCCAGCCGCTGTCAGGTCCGTCGCCGTGCGCGCTGCCGCCGTGCGGGGCGCCGCCGAGCGGGCTTCCGCCGTGCGGGCTTCCGCTGTGCGGGGCGGCGCCGTGCGGTGCGGAATCCGGTCCGGAATCCAGGCCCGCCAGGCCGGACCCGGAGCGCGATTTAGTGCCTGCCGCCGCCTTGGAGGCAGCTTGGAAGGGTCCGTCGGCGTAAGGGTCAAACAACATATCCATGGTGTATCTAAGTCTAGGCGGTGGCGCTGACAGCCGTGTCCGCCCGTCGGGACATGCGCTCCCCTGCCCGCGCCCAGTGGACATAATCCCCTTGTGCCCACCCCTGGCCGCGAAGAATGAGCATGCCCCGCGGAGGCTGTCATGGAGAAGATCCGGGTTATTCTGAAGACCGCCGAGGTTGTTAACAATGAGCATGACCCACGGACCCGGTACGGCCGAACGGACATGTCCTCCGCCACCCCTGACCACTGGACATACTCCCTTTGCGCCCACTCCTGACAGCGAACAATGAGCATGTCCCGCGGAGGTTGTTCTGAAAAATGAGCATGTCCACAGAGGCTGTCCGGAAGAACGGGCATGCCCCGCTGACACGGCACGGCCGAACGGACATGTCCTCCGCCACCC
>NZ_AZSB01000549.1:0-3981 GCF_000520575.1 Arthrobacter sp. I3 | reverse complement strand
TCTCGCTGATCGCTGTCAGCCGGTACAGCGAGCTGACCGTGCGGCAGCACCTCCGGGCCGTATTTCCCCGAAATCGCAGAGCCCAACGCTCATGAGGTGCTACTACAATGAGCTTCAAATAGGTAGACACCCGCTTTATGTTGCGCATGCTCAACGTAGCGGGGCTGATTGCGCTGGCGAAACTCGACGAGCCCGGGTCAATCGCGGCCGCCGCCGGGCGCTCTACTAGACGCCATCCGCTGTTTCCGTTGCCCGTTCACCCCGGTAGACAACGGCTGCCGGCCGCCGAAAGCGGACCTTGCCGAAGTAGCGAGAATGCCGCGGAGATGGCGCGACCGGGACCTTGCCAGCGCTTTGTTCCCTTGGTTATCCGCCGCGTTCAAGAAACGGAATCTAGGCGTGGAACTTTCGATCAGAAGTCTGAACCAGGACGCCCTCTAGAATCGGCTGAGGTCAGGCGGGTGAACATTTCATTGCTTTTGGGTATGCATAAAACGGGTTCCTCGGAAAAGTTGAAGCTCCCTCATTGACGACCCAAACCCGGCGTCATCGTCGACGTTGGTCACTGATTTGCCCACAGGACGTCCGTGACGATGCAGGAACTCGCGAATGAGGATTGGTTGCCCTCGGGCAGAAAAGCAGCCTCTTCGAGGTTTTCTGACGTAGTCCACGAGCTGCCGAGTTGGTTCAGCTCCCGCCGGCAGCGTACTCCGAAAGCCGTCGTGGCCCGGACTACGGGATCAGCACGGAGATGCTCTACCAAGTCATGCGTCATGACTCCCCCCGCACCTCACAGCTTGAGGAAAAGTCAAAAATCGGGGTTCATCTAGGCCCAGATTAAGAACCGTATCCCTCCCTAGCGCAGGCCGAGCAACCCTGGGAGGTTTGTCCTCGACCTTAACCTCAGCGATGACCTGCAGTTTCTAGTGTTTGTCGAAGTAGCCGGCGCCGGCAGGCTATTCCGAGGGGCTGCTGGCTAGTGGGTGTAGGGGTTGTTGATGCCGATGTATTGGGTGGTGGTGTATTCGGCGATGCCTTCCGAACCGCCTTCGCGGCCGAGTCCTGACTGTTTGACTCCGCCGAAGGGGGCGGCGGCGTTGGAGATGACGCCGGCGTTGAAGCCGACCATGCCGAATTCGATCTGTTCGGCGACACGGAGCAGGCGGTTGAAGTCCCGGCTGTAGAGGTAGGAGGCCAGGCCGTATTCGCTGGCGTTGGCCAGCCGGATGGCGTCCTCCTCGGTGGCGAAAGTGGTGATGGGGGCGACGGGTCCGAAGATTTCCTGGCGGAGGATCGCGGCGTCGTTGGGCACGTTGGCCAGGACGGTGGGCGGGTAGAAGTAGCCCGCACCGTCGGGGAGTGTGCCGCCGGTGATGGCGGTGGCTCCGGCGTCGACTGCGGCGGTGACCAGGGCGTGCACGTCGTCGCGGGCGCCGGCGTCGATCAGGGGTCCCACCTGGCTGGCGGGTTCGGTGCCGCGGCCGGTGGCCAGGGCTCCCATTGCTGCGGCGAACTTTCGGGTGAATTCCTGGGCCACGGACTCCTGGACAAGGAACCGGTTGGCGGCCGTGCAGGCTTCGCCCATGTTCCGCATCTTCGCCGCCATCGCTCCCTCGACGGCGGCTTCGAGGTCGGCGTCCTCGAAGACGATGAATGGTGCGTTCCCGCCCAGTTCCATGGACGTGCGGAGCACGTTCTGTGCGGCGTCGGCCATGAGGCGTTTGCCCACTGGGGTGGAGCCGGTGAAGGAGACCTTCCGGAGCCGTGAATCGGCCAGCAGCGGGCCGGAGATCCCGGACGCGGAAGACGAAGCCACCACGTTGAGCACGCCGGCGGGCAGTCCGGCGTCGAGCATGGTCTGCGCGAAGTACTGGGCGGTGAGCGGGGTGAGTTTGGCGGGTTTGAGGACCATGGTGCAGCCGGCGGCGATGGCGGGGGCGACCTTGCGGGTGGCCATGGCCAGCGGGAAGTTCCACGGTGTAATCAGCAGGCACGGGCCGACCGGTTTGTGCTGGACCAGGATCTTGTTCTTGCCCTCGGGGGTGGTGAGGTAGCGGCCGTAGTCACGGACGGTTTCCTCGGAGAACCAGCGCAGGAACTCCGCGCCGTAGGCCACTTCGCCGCGGGCTTCGGGCAGGGGTTTGCCCATCTCGAGGGTCATCAGCAGCGCGAAGTCCTCTACGCGTTCAATGACCAGGTCAAAGGCCCGGCGCAGGATCTCGGCGCGCACCCGCGGTGCGGTCCGCGCCCAGGAAACCTGGACTTTGTCCGCGGCGTCGAGTGCGGCAACAGCATCCTCGCTCGTGGCGGATGCCAGGGTGGCGAGGACCTCGCCTGTGGCGGGATCGTGGACGTCGAACGTGGCGCCGTCGGACGCGTCGCGCCATTGGCCGCCGATCAACAGGCCGGTCGGCACGGAGGCAAGGAGCGCAGCTTCACGCTGGGGTGTGACCGCCCCTGCTGAGATGGCAGAGGAGGGAGCTGAAGTAACTGTCATTGCGAAATCCTTTGGAGTGTTCAGTAGCTGGCAGGCGCGTCGCCGGTGGTTGCCTTGACGTATTGGGCGGCGAGGGCTTCGGAGCCGCGGGCCAGCAGCGCGACGTCGGCGCCCACCAGGATGAAGTTGGCTCCGCTGTCCAGGTAGGAGCGGGCAGTATCGGGGTTGAACGCGTTCACACCCGCGGGTTTCCCGGCCGCATTCGCGGCCGCGAGGCAGTGTTCGACGGCGGCGCGCACCTTGGGGTGGTCCTGCTGTCCCAGCAGGCCCATGGAAGCGGCGAGGTCCGAGGGGCCCAGGAAGATGGCGTCCACGCCGTCCACCGCGAGAATCTCCGCTACCGCGTCAACCGCTGCCGTCGACTCGATCTGGACGGTGACGCTGATGGTCTCCCCGGCCCGGGCCAGGTAGTCCGGGACCCGGTTCCAGCGGGCCGCCCTCGCTAAAGCGGAACCCACGCCGCGCACACCGTGGGGCGGGTAGCGGGTGGCCGCCACCGCCGACTCCGCGTCCGCCGCCGAGTTGACCATGGGGATCAGCAGGTTCTGCACGCCCAGGTCCAGATACTGCTTGATCACCACGGTGTCGTTCACCGGCGGCCGGACCAGGGTGTGGACCGGGTAGCCGTTGATCGCCTGGAGCTGGGCCAGGATGCTTTCGAGCCCGTTGGGGCTGTGCTCGGCGTCGATCAGCAGCCAGTCCAGGCCGGACCCGGCACAGAGTTCGGCGACCAGCGGGCTGCCCGAACACACCCACATGCCGGCCAGCGGACGGCCCCCCTCGACCGCCTGCCCGCGGAGGGCGTCCCGGAACGTGTCTTCTAGTCGAAGCGGCATGTGACAACTCCCAATGGTCCGTAGTCGGCGTGGACGGTATCGCCCTTGTGGACCCACATGGGCCGGGTAAAGGAGCCGGCGAGGATGATGTCCCCGGCCTTCATGCTGTCACCGTGGGCGGCGATCTTGTTGGCCAGCCAGTGCACTCCGTTGGCCGGGTGGTCCAGGACCCCCGCGGCCACGCCGGTCTCCTGCACGGTCTGGTTCTTGTACAGGATGGCGGAGACCCAGCGGAGGTCCACGGCGTCGGGCCTGACCGGGCGGCCGCCGATCACCATGGCGCCCATCGCGGCGTTGTCCGAGATGGTGTCCACGATGGTCCGGCCCTCCATTTCGATCCGGGAATCCAGGATCTCCAGGGCCGGGACCACGTAGTCGGTGGCGTTCAGGACATCGAAGATGGTGCAGCCCGGGCCCTTCAGGGCGTCCTTCAGGACAAATGCCAGTTCCACCTCTACCCGGGGATGCGTGTATTTGTCCCACTCCACCGAACAGCCGGTGTCCAGCACCATGTCATCGAAGATGGCGCCGTAGTCCGGCTCGGTGATGCCGGTGGCCGCCTGCATCGCCCGGGACGTGAGGCCAATCTTGCGCCCCACCAGCGTCCGGCCGGCTTCCTCGTTGCGGCGCCGCCACAGCGCCTGCACA
>NZ_AZSB01000548.1:0-4198 GCF_000520575.1 Arthrobacter sp. I3 | reverse complement strand
GGCCGGCGACCCTGGCCGTGGATGAAACCAACGGATACGGCGTCACCGTCACGGTCCCGACCGACATCGGCCACTACAGGCTCCAGCTGCTGCGCACCTCCAAAGACGCCACCTGGAAGGTCAACCGGCTCACCCCGCCGGACGACCACTAACCCCAACCGCCCCGCTCGAGAAAAGGAAGAAGCCCATGGGTCGCAACCCGACAGAAGTATTGGCATTCCCCAAGATCAAGGCCATCGTCCGTGACAACGGCACCGCCGAAGTCGTCGTGGCAGGGAACTCCCGCACCGTCACGCCGGGCGGATCCCTGCAGCAGCTCCGCGAGAACGCCCTGGCCCTCGTGGTCGGGGAAGCGCGGACACTGAACCGGGCCGTACGGGTAGCCATCGATGACCCCGAAGGCCACGGCGAACTCATCGTCAGTCCCAACGGCAGCAAGGAATCCGTCAGCTACACGCCCAAGCCCGCCAGGCGCCGGGCCGAGGCCCCCACGACCACCGCCGCGCCCGTGGCGGGGGCGCTCACCGAGACGACCCCGATCGAACCAGTCCGGCCCCAGGCCGTACCGGCCGACACCACGCCCAAGGGTGAGGCCACGGCACGCCTTGGAACCTCAGCAACGCAAGGAACGACGATGACGCCCATCCCCGCCGCGGCGGAAGCCCCTTCGCACCGAAGCCTGAAAGAGACCTCCTTCCTGGTCAGCGCCCCGGTCCTGGAACCGGCCACGCAGGGCTGGCGCGGAACCCTGACACGGCTGGGGTTCCGGATGGATCCCTCGGCGGAGGAGATGGCCGAACGCGAGGACATCCGCACCGTCAGCCAGCACTGGCCCGGCCCCCGCACGATCGCGGTAGTGAACCGCAAGGGCGGGGCGAACAAGACCCCCACCGTGGTGATGCTCTCGGCCATCCTTGCCCGCTACAGCGGGGCCGCCACGGTCGCGTGGGATAACAACGAGTCCCAGGGCACCCTCGGATGGCGGACGGAAAAAGGCTCCCACGACCGCAGCGTCCTGGACCTGATCGACTCCTCCCAGACCCTGCTCTCGCCCTCGACCAACGCGGCCGAAATCGCCAGGTTCGTCCACCACCAGACCGCCGACAAGTTCGATGTCCTGCGCTGTTCGATGTCCTGCGCTCCGAAGCCGCACGACTGACGCTGCAGACCCTGGAATCCCGGGGCGGCCATGACGCGGAACTGGCCCGCAACGCCGTCGTGATCGTCTCCGAATCCACCGACGCCAAACGCAGCATGAGCGGGGATGCCCTGAAGCGGGCCAAGGACGAGGCCCAGCGCATCGCCGACGGCTTCACCCCGTTCGTCCGCGCCGTCGTCCGGATCCCGTACGATCCGGCCCTGGTCAACGGCCCCATCCGCTATGAAGCCCTGCAGCCAGCCACCCAGCGGGCATGGCTCGCGGCCGCGGCCGCCGTCGCCGCCGGCTTCTGAACCACTCACCAACGGACTCTGAAAGGTGGCAACCATGCAACAGACATTGAACCCCTGGATCACAAGCCCCGCCACCGACAACGCGGAGGAGGAGGCACAGGACGCGCACCTGCCGCCCGCGGCAGTGATTAGAGCGCCGCTGAGGGGAGTGATTGAACCGGACGCTGCAGACCGTCTGGCCCGCCGCACGGTCTCAGGCTCCGCAGCGCTGTGGGTCACCGGCGCCCACGGGGGTTCCGGGGAAAGCCGCATCGCTGACCTCATCGGCGGGGCGCGGGTCACCGGTCACTGCTGGCCCGTCCTCCAGGACGGCAGCAAGCCGCGGGTGCTGCTGGTCTGCCGTGCAGACATGCGGGGCCTGACAGCGGCCCGGAGCGCCCTGACCCAGTGGGTATCAGGACGGGGGTTCCGGGGAAAGCCGCATCGCTGACCTTCTCGAAGGGGCGCGCGTCACCGATCACTGCTGGCCAGTCCTCCAGGACGGCAGCAAACCGCGGGTGCTGCTGGCCTGCCGTGCAGACATGCGCGGGCTGACAGCTGCACAGAGCGCGCTGACGCAGTGGGCATCAGGCGCGGCACCCGAGCTTAATCTGCTCGGCCTCGCCGTCCTGGCGGACGCACCGGGGAAGACTCCCAAACCCTTGCGTGACTTCGCCGCCATCGTCGGCGGGGGAGCGCCCCGGCTCTGGACACTGCCCTGGGTCGAGGCCTGGCGGCACGGGGACTCCACAACGCCGCCGCCCCGCGACTACCAACGCTTCATCACCGACTTGGCCGCCCTGGCTACCGACACAACACCCGGCACCACCAACTGAAAGGTCTCACCATGAACCCCTTCGCTGTACTTGACGGAAGCGTTATCCCCAACCCCACCCCGGTCGTCCCGGCACAGGCAGGTGGCCTGCTCACGATCCTGAACTGGGCCTCCGGCATCGGCCTGGTCCTCGGCGTCCTGGGCGTCATCATCGTCGGCATCGGCATGGTCATCCAGCTCCAGCGCGGCGAAGGAGCCCAAGCCATCGGCAAGCTCGGCTGGGTCCTGATGGGCTGCATCATCATCACCGGCGCCTCCGGCATCGTCCGCGCCTTCGTCTAAGCCAGCACTATCAACGGGAGGTTCAGCATGAGCCAGCCAACAGAGAGCACCACCGAAAGCAATCCGTTCACCAAACCCGGTTTCATCATTGCTGCCGCGCTGGTGATCGCGCTGATTGCAGCATCCGTCGTCATCTTCCTGCTCCCCAAAGGACAGGAGAACGCGCAACCGGCACCCGGGACGGCGGAGCCCAGCAGCTCAGCCACAACGAGCCCCACCGCCCACGCTGCCGCTGACAAAAGCGTCTGCGGACTGCCCTCAAGCACGGAAACGGCGCTGGGGGTAGCACCTAAATCCAAGTGGGAACTTGTAGGAAGAATGGCGGCACCCACCGAGCCCAAGACCTTCGGTCCGGGCGTGACAGACGGAGACGGCTTCAGATCATGCTTCGCGAAGTCCCCAACTGGTGCCCTATATGCGGCCGCCAACATCTTGGCTTTGGGCTCCTCTGGAGATCCTGTCCTCAATCGGAAAGCAACAGACAAGCTCTTGATGCGCGGGCCGGGCCGGGATATCGCTAGGGCAGACTCCTCGTCAAAGTCCACGTCGAACACAACCGTTCAATTTCGCGGCTTCGTAATCAAGAGTTACTCACCTTCCGCAGCAAACGTTGACCTCGCCTTTCAGACCGACAAAGGGATGCTTGGGCACGCGGTCCTTCCTTTGCAATGGGCCGATGGGGACTGGAAACTGGCAATTGCCGATTCCGGTCAATTGATCAACGAAATAGCCCAACTTCGAGACCTGAGCGGCTTCATCGCCTGGTCGGGAGCCTGACGTGGCAGAAAAAGCATGTGGACCCATTGATGCCGGATGTGCAGTCGGGAACTGGGTCTCAGGGCTCGCCGATGACGCCATGGGCAACATGGCGAAGGCCATCATGGAGGGCATGAGCCAGATGGTGACGACTCTGTCGACTTTCTGGGCGTCCATGCCCACGGTCAACCTGGCCAGCACCGACGGTGCAACGCCGAGCCCCGTCGTTTCTATGGTGAACAGCGAATTGATGGTCTGGACTCTGACGCTTGCGGTCCTCGCCGTCATTCTCGGCGGTATCCGGATGATCTGGGAACAACGCGGAGCACCGCTGAAAGATCTACTCCGGTCCCTGATCACGCTGTGTCTTGTCTCGGGCCTTGGTCTGGGGGTCATCTCAATTCTGGTGATCGCCGCGGATGCTTTCTCTGCCGCCATCATCAAGCGTTCCACGGACGGAAAGGGCTTTGCCGAGTCGATGAATATTCTCGTGCTGGCCAATCAATCGGGTGTCGGCGTGTTTATCCTCATCGTTCTGGGATTGATCGGTCTGATTGCCTCCCTCGTCCAGATCGTTTTGATGGTGGTCCGCAGCGGCATGTTGGTGATCCTGGCCGGCATCCTGCCCACCACCGCGGCCTTCACGAACACCGAGATGGGGAGGCAGTGGTTCCAAAAAGCAGTTGGCTGGACCATCGCTTTCATCCTCTACAAACCAGCGGCAGCCATCGTCTACTCCGTCGCATTCCTGCTCATGGGGCACAACAGCGGGAAGGACGGCCTGATCGGCTCCATCACGGGCTTCACGCTGATGATCGTCGCCCTGTTCGCCTTGCCGGCACTAATGCGCTTCGTGACGCCCATGGTCGGTGCCGTCGCCTCCGGCGGGGGAGC
>NZ_KI914906.1:1527-4362 GCF_000520575.1 Arthrobacter sp. I3 | reverse complement strand
TCAAAATTCACGCGAACTTCTCACTGTTTTCATGCCACTTTCCTTCGGTGTCGTTGACTCCGTCCGGACCTTGCTCCAAAGATGTCAGTCCCACCAGGACGGGGATCCCGGGACGGCCGCCGACCTTGATCAGGAACTTCCCGCGTCCGGGAGGTTCGACGTCGAGCCCGCGGGAGTCCCATGCGGGCGGGTCCTGCCAGGAGATGAGCTTCTGCTGTTCCTGCCGCGAGAGCGGGATCGCTGCGGTCAGCAGCGGCATTTCGGAGGCGGGGAGTCCGCCGCAGATGACCATGCCGGAGCGTTCAACGAAGCCGCGGGCCTTCATCCGGTCCTCTTCTGCCGGGAGCGCCAGCAGGTCGGACATGGTGTGGGAAATCATGACCTGCCCGACGCCGACTGAGCGGTTGAGCCGGGTCAGGGCGTCCACCCGGTCCACCATGCCCTTGCCGGCGCGCAGTGCCCGCCAGAGTTCGTCCAGGACGACGAAGTAGTTCCGCCGCGGTTCCAGCCTGGCGTCGGCGAGGGCGTTGGCGACGTTGACGGTGCCGAAGCCGTAGGACCAGCAGGCCAGCAGCACTGCGGCCTGCAGGTCCGTTTCGGTCTCGTCGATGCTGGAGACATCGAAGACCACGGCGCGGTCGCGCATCATGGGGTTGGTGGTGTGCCGGGAGAAGATTTCTCCCAGCTTCCCGCCACCGGTCAGGCCCAGCAGGGTCGCTTCCAAAGCGCGGGTTTCCTGCAGGTAGACGGCCATGTCGCCGCGGTCCAGTGCGACCTGTCGCAGCTCATCGGGTGCGGAGATGATCACGTCCAGGAGGTCTTTCAGGACCGGGACACCGTCGAACCGGTCATCGAGGACCCGCAAGGCCCGGTCCAGGATCGTCTGTTCCTGATCGGTGGGCGGATTGTTCCGGCTGATCGTGATCAGGGAGACAACCATCGTCAGGCGCCGGCCGTGCGCGTCGGCGCGGACCCGGGCGGCGTCCTCATGGTGGCCGCTGCCTTCGAGCATCTGCGCCGCTTCGACGGCCTGGCCGGGATCGAGGATGTTCAGGTACCCGACACCGCGGCCGAGCTTGATGACCTGTCCGCCGAGTGCCTGGACCGCTTTGACGTGCTCGCCCTTGAGGTCCCCCAGGATCAGGGGGTGGACGCCCTGAGCGGAGAGACCGATGAACATCCGGCGCACCACCGTGGACTTTCCCAGCCCCGGCTTGCCCAGGATGAACGCAGACGGATTGGAAATCAGGCGTGCCCGCTGGAACCAGCTGATCGGGTCACAGCAGACCGTGGCCTGAGTTTCTTCATGGCGTCCGAGCGGGACGCCGATCATGGGCGAGGACGCCCCGGAGGAAAACGGCCACAGCCCACAGACCTGGACCGTGGTTCCCCGGTATTCCTTCACGGACGGGACGAGGGCGGCCATACCGCCGCCGCGCCCGATCCAGCCCCGGGCAGCCGGCCCGGCCTGGCGCGATTCCTTCTCAGCCTTCTTCTTCGGCGCGGCCTTGACCGGTGCTGCAGTCTTCCTGGCAGGGCGGGTGAAGAGTTTCATGCGGGCCATTACAGGGCGTCCTTGATTTCGGAGGGCAGCAGGCTGTGCTTGGGCAGGACCAGCCCGAGGGGCAGGGACGCGGCGAACGCGGTGTCCTGGGCGCCGTAGGCCCGGCGCAGCAGCACCCGGGCGGTGCCGGAGGTCTGTTCCACGGCGGCCACGGCATCGGGGAGGCGGTCTTTGTCGGTCACGGTGGCCGTGACGACCATGCCGAAGTTCACCAGCCCGGCGCCCTGGGCTTCTTCCTGGGCGGTCTGCACGGCGGAGCGGGCATCGACCAGGGCGCGGGCGGAGGGCCGGGTCCCGGAGGTGATGCGGACGTTGGCGTTGTTCTGGTCCCGCTCGACTACGGCGGCGGCCCGGGCTGAATCCATCGGGCGGTAGAGCAGTGAGATCCGCTTCCGGTCAATGTCCCCGTGCGGGGCCAGCAGCCGGGACAGGACCGAGGAGTTCACTGACCCGCGCGGGGCACCTGTCATGGTCCATGAGACTGAGAACGCGGCGTCGTGCCGGTAGTCATCCCAGGCCGCCTGCGTCGCGGACGGGCCGACTTCGCCCCAGGTCAGGGACACCGGGGAGCCGGCGGCGTGGGCTTCGTCAATGATCAGGGCGGCGGGCGGATCGTAGGCGATCCGGACGACCTCGCAGAGTTCCTGCGCGGACATCGGACGGGCGATCCCGGCGCCGGTGGACTGCAGTCGGGCCGACAGGCCGGGGATCCGGGACGCGAGGTCACGGGCGACATCTTCGGGTGTTCGCTTCTTCGATCCGGCCCGCAGTGAGGCGTTGAAGGACAGGGACACCCAGGCCCGGACCGTGGCCGAACCTTCCGGATACGTGTCGACGACCTCGTTGAGCACGTTCTTGGCAAAATCCGGGGCGTTCGGGTCGATGTTCATGGTGACCTCGTTGCGGAGCCGGTAGCCGGAGTCCGGTGCTGTCTCGACCGTTACGGCGGCGGCGTCCAGGCCCGCTTCGTCTCCGAGGCCGGCGACGGGCGATCCCGGCGCCGGTGGACTGCAGTCGGGCCGACAGGCCGGGGATCCGGGACGCGAGGTCACGGGCGACATCTTCGGGTGTTCGCTTCTTCGATCCGGCCCGCAGTGAGGCGTTGAAGGACAGGGACACCCAGGCCCGGACCGTGGCCGAACCTTCCGGATACGTGTCGACGACCTCGTTGAGCACGTTCTTGGCAAAATCCGGGGCGTTCGGGTCGATGTTCATGGTGACCTCGTTGCGGAGCCGGTAGCCGGAGTCCGGTGCTGTCTCGACCGTTACGG
>NZ_KI914906.1:0-1427 GCF_000520575.1 Arthrobacter sp. I3 | reverse complement strand
TTCGCGGCCAGGCCGGGAAGCTGGAACATGCCCCACTCGGTGACCCCTAGTGGGCCGGAACGGTAGAGGTTGGTCCCGCCGGAACGGGCGAGACGGAAGTTCATCCGCGTCGCGGACCGGTCCACGATGGACTGACCATGCTTGTCTTTGACGGTCAGAAGCAGCACGAGCAGTCCGGCGACGGCAAGGACGCTCAGGCCCGGCAGCAGGCCCCAGATGGCGAAGGTGATGATGCCGGCCAGCAGACCGGTCATGACGATGCCGGTGCCGATCGCGCCCAGGCTTCCCAGCCCCGCGGAACGGGGAACCCGCCAGTTGCCGTAGGACGGTTCCTTGTATTCGGTATTAATTGCTGCCACTGGGGCCCTCCATCGATCCTGATTGGCCGGTTGAATCCTGCGCGGTTTGTTGTGCGGCCTGAGAGGCCTTTGACGCTGCTTGTGCTCCTGCGGCGACGGCGATTCCGGCCGGGCCGGCGGCTTTACCGGCGGAACCTGCGCCGGCTCCTGCGACTGAGCCGGAGGTGCCTGCCCCGGCGGTAGCGGCGCTTCCGGTGGTGCCCTTGCGGGGCGCGCCCGGACCAGTAGCCCCGGGTGTCGGCTGGCCGCCATTCCCCCGGGGGCCGGTTGCTCCGTTACTGCCCTTCGGAGCTGCGCCTGACTGGTTGCTTTGTGTACTGGCCGGTGTCGGGGAGGCGTTGCCTTTACCGCTGCCGCTGCGGCCCATGGACACGGCGCCTGTGGCCATGGCCCCCACGGCGGCTCCTGCCCCCGCTCCCCCGCCGGAGGCGACGGCACCGACCATGGGCGTCACGAAGCGCATTAGTGCCGGCAAGGCGAACAGGGCGACGATCATCAGCGTGAAGCCCGTGATGGAGCCGATCAGGCCGTCCTTCCCGCTGTTGTGCCCCATGAGCAGGAATGCGACGGAGTAGACGATGGCTGCCGCTGGTTTGTAGAGGATGAAAGCGATGGTCCAGCCAACTGCTTTTTGGAACCACTGCCTCCCCATCTCGGTGTTCGTGAAGGCCGCGGTGGTGGGCAGGATGCCGGCCAGGATCGGCGGCAGCTCCTGCCCCGGTGCTGCTTGCTGTCCCCGCGGTGGCGGCATTGGTGGCCCCGCCCGGACCAGTAGCCCCGGGTGTCGGCTGGCCGCCATTCCCCCGGGGGCCGGTTGCTCCGTTACTGCCCTTCGGAGCTGCGCCTGACTGGTTGCTTTGTGTACTGGCCGGTGTCGGGGAGGCGTTGCCTTTACCGCTGCCGCTGCGGCCCATGGACACGGCGCCTGTGGCCCCAGATCGCGAAGCTGATGATCCCGGCCAACAACCCGGCCATGACAATGCCGGTGCCGATAGCGCCGAGGTTGCCCAACCCGGCAGAACGCGGGACGCGCCAGTTGCCGTAGGACGGTTCCTTGTATTCGGTATT
>NZ_KI914905.1:2674-5588 GCF_000520575.1 Arthrobacter sp. I3 | reverse complement strand
GAGGGGGTTGTCGTAGGAGTGCCGGGGGTGGCCGTTGTGTTGCCCGTTCCCGGCGGTGGTCCGCCCTCTGGCGGCGTGGGCTCACAGGCCGTGGCCGCCACGGCGAGGAGCGCAGCAAGAATCAGCGCCGAGGGTCGTGCCGCGCGGCCCAGCCCCAGAAATTTGAAGGTATTCCGGCTCATCGGTTCCGGCTTTCTCTCTGGCCCGGCTCCCGATGGGCCAGGTGCCAAGTGGCGTCTACCGTTCCACACCAGAATCAACATTGTGTCTGTAGCCCCTGAGTAATCCCTGTGAAGCCCTTCGGGCGCCGGCCCCCGAGGTTCTCGGCCGCCGCCGAAGGGGGCTTCCTTTTCGGTGGAGGAGGTTTCGCTGCAGCTGGAGGACCGGACACGGGCTGGATTGACCCTCCACGCCGCCGGGCCCCTTCTGCGTTGGCACTGGCGGCATTGTGCAAGCCGGAGAGTTCTCCGTCGGGCGGCAAGGATGGCATCGGCACAGCGCGTGCGCAGGGCGCGGCGGCGGTAATTGCAAAGCTGAATTATTTGTTTAGTGTGGTGCCGGGATGTGGCCCGCCTTGCGAACGTGGGCCTCCGGCACACGCCTCTTGCCGACTTCCTGACGGACCGGCTCCGCGTCCAAGCGCGGAGCCGGTCTGGGCGGGAGCCTTCGCTGGGATATGGCACTGGCAACGAAGAAGAACCCCCGCGCCGGCCCGGGGGAGGTACCGGCGCGAGGGCGCTCATTGGTATCCGTCGTCTCTGGTTCCCGTGCTTGGGGTCAGTGCCGGCCCGGCGGCCCGCCGTTCCACACCAGAATCAACATTGTGTCTGTAGCCCCTGAGTAATCCCTGTGAAGCCCTTCGGGCGCCGGCCCCCGAGGTTCTCGGCCGCCGCCGAAGGGGGCTTCCTTTTCGGTGGAGGAGGTTTCGCTGCAGCTGGAGGACCGGACACGGGCTGGATTGACCCTCCACGCCGCCGGGCCCCTTCTGCGTTGGCACTGGCGGCATTGTGCAAGCCGGAGAGTTCTCCGTCGGGCGGCAAGGATGGCATCGGCACAGCGCGTGCGCAGGGCGCGGCGGCGGTAATTGCAAAGCTGAATTATTTGTTTAGTGTGGTGCCGGGATGTGGCCCGCCTTGCGAACGTGGGCCTCCGGCACACGCCTCTTGCCGACTTCCTGACGGACCGGCTCCGCGTCCAAGCGCGGAGCCGGTCTGGGCGGGAGCCTTCGCTGGGATATGGCACTGGCAACGAAGAAGAACCCCCGCGCCGGCCCGGGGGAGGTACCGGCGCGAGGGCGCTCATTGGTATCCGTCGTCTCTGGTTCCCGTGCTTGGGGTCAGTGCCGGCCCGGCGGCCCGGGGTAGGGCGGGCTGATGTGGCGGGTTAGACGTCTGGAGATTTTTCCGTGGCCGGAAGGTGTTCTCCGGCCAGGTGGTGTGCTTCCTTGAGATGGCGAGCGAGCTTTTCCTCAGCGGCAGCGCGCCGTTGCCCGATAGTGCGCATCTGGTGTGTGGTCAGGTCCTCGCGGCGCCTCCGCGGGGCGGCACGTTGTGCCGGCCCGGGTTCGGTGTATTCGCTCATGACCGCATCGTCGCACACGATCTTTCTGGGCAAAAGGCACAATTTTGCAACGTCCCGGAAGCGACGGCATTCCCCGACAGGTCGGGGAATCGGCCAGGCTCTAGGCAGCCGGAGCCGCTGCCGGGCCGTTTCCTTCCGCGGGTTTCCGGCCGATCCGGGTGATTCCGTCGTCGACGTTCCCTTGGATGTCCTGGGGGAGCGAGCACCACTTTCAGGGTCAATGCTTGGCCTCGGGCAATTCTTTCTGCCTCCCGGGGCCGTGGCGGTCTCAAATGAGTGCTTTGCTCTTGATCCTTTCGTACTCGTCGGCGCTGATGGTTCCGGAGTCCAAAAGTGCCTTGGCCTTTGAGATCTCGTCGGTTGGACTGGGCGCGGTGACGCTGCGGATGTACGCGTCCGAGGCCTCCCTGTGGGACCTTGCCCGTTCCATCGACCGCTCGGCCATGCCTTTGCCGCGGGCGATCACGTACACCAGAACGCCCAGAATGGGCACGAAGACCAGGAAGAGGACCCAGACAACTTTCCACCATCCGCTCAGCGTGTGATCGCGGAACAAGTCACCGAAAACGGCGAACAACGCCCAGAGGAAGGCGAAGAACGCGTAGAAGAAGAAAAACCACCAGAAAATCTCCCAAAAGTTTTCCCAGAAACTCATGTCGTCTTCCCTGCTTTCGGTAGCAACGGCGTTGTTAGAGACTGCAGCCGGGAGAGATCTGAGGCTGGCTGCGGATCTTCCGAAAGGGGCATGGGCGTCAGCATTTAGTTGCTGTCTGGAGGTCACTGACCGCGGCCTGGACGTTGGCTGCGTCGTCGCGCAGGGACGCGGCCGCCTGCGTCAGGGTGGCGTCATCCGGGACGGCTCTGACGGCTTGGTCGAACTTGTTGTCGGCCTTCTTGACGGCGTCCATTTCGTCTTTGGCTACGTCCTGGCTGGCTTTGACCAGGTCGTCGTAGGTCTTCGCGACCTGTTCCCGGGCCGATTTGATCTGATCTATCGTGGCACCAGGTTTAAGTGTCTGTTTGAAATTTGTCAGGGATCCGGCGAAGGCACTGGCAGCAGCGCAGGCCTGCGAAACGTTTTTTTCCGCTCTGGCGCTGCTGACACTGGTGCCGGGGCTGGACGTGCCGCAGCCGGTGAGCAGTGCGATGGCTGCGCCGGCTGCGATAGATCCTGCAAGGATCGGGTGTGCTCTGGACACTGGAGGCTCCTCTCCGAAAGGGGTATGGCAGGCACTCCTGCCACTGGCAGGTAGGTGAGCAGTGCGATGGCTGCGCCGGCTGCGATAGATCCTGCAAGGATCGGGTGTGCTCTGGACACTGGAGGCTCCTCTCC
>NZ_KI914905.1:0-2574 GCF_000520575.1 Arthrobacter sp. I3 | reverse complement strand
CCTGCCACTGGCAGGTACACCTATTCTCTGTCCGTACCGGGGCCGCGGACCTCATCCCGGGAAGGTGATCCCGATGAGTATGCAGGGTCTGCTCAGAGCGGGGTGGCCGGGAATTTCTTCCAGTCGCGGTGGAATTGTGCCTCGGCTTCGAGTGCAACGGTTTGTTCCAACGCATGGAGGCGTCCGTAGCTGAATCCGTTCTCGCCCAGGGTGAAGGCCTCGGCGCCGAGCCTGCGCAGAAGCTGGCGGGTAACGACGCTGTCCTGGTGGTCACCGAGAATTTTCTGGACGCCGTGGGCGGCGTCAGCCAGGCGGGCGGCCTGCTTGGGGTTGACGGGGGCGGCTGCTTCGGCTGCGTACCGCAGGCGTTTTCCGTCTTTCCGTGCCTCGTGCAGGGCCGGATGGTCACCGGTGCCGGCAGGATGCCGCTTGGCTTCCTTGACCGCGGCGCGCAGTCGTTTGACGTCGCGTTCGACCATGCCGGGGATGACCTTGTGCGCCGGTTCGGAGGCCAGCGCCGAGAGGTGCGATGCGGTGATGAGGGCATCGAGGGAATCGAGCAGCCGGAAGTAGCGCTTTCCGTCCAATGCCTTCAGTGCCTTCTCATGGGCTTTCTGGTAGGCCCATGACCAGCTCGCTGGGTTCCTGGCCAACCATCTCCTTCAGGCGTGCGTGCATGACCTCCGCGTCACGGGCCTCACCGAGCAGGCCGGCGAGCCACTTTAGTTCGTTGCGCAGGGTTTTCACCGTCTCGGCGTCGTCCAGCAGTTTCCGGTAGGTGGCCAGCACTGAACGCATGCGCCTGGTGGCTACCCTCATTTTGTGGACCGCATCGTGGGCGTCCTGGCGCACCATCGGGTCCTGTTGCTTGAGCTCTTTCACCTGGTCCCTGAAGTAGGCGAGCATGACATCGCCGGCGGGTCCTTTCCGCTTCGGCACCGGCAGCGGCCCGGGTGCCGGGTCCCGGTTCAGGGCGTGGGCGAGTTTTGAATCATGGGTGGACGGACTGGCTCCGGCGCTGGCGAGCCGGTCCTGTCCGGCCTCGAGCAGGGACCGGGGGGCCGCGGTGATTTCTATTTCCCATTCCCTCCAGTGCCGTGTGCCATGGGTGGGGGCCAGTACCTCAGCCTGGACCCGGTCATCGCTGATGTCTGCGAGAACGGCGTCCTTTTTGCTCCTGAGCCGGTATACGGTGCGCGTAGTCATCAGCCGTGCCACCGGGACCAGGGCGTCCGCGTAGTCATCAGCCGTGCCACCGGGACCAGGGCGTCCCCCCTGGTGTGCACGCGGACCAGCCGGAGGAGGGCGTCGGGGACGCCGTCGGCCTGCTCTCCAAGGAGTTCGCGGAATTCCGTCCGGTCGTCCGGTCCCTTGGGCAGTTTCAGGTGCCATCCGCCGTCCTCACCGCCGCTCCCGCGGCGCAGGGTGATCGCAGCGGCGGCCAGACGCAGGTCCTTGGTGTCGAAGTACTCAGCCTCCAGCCGGTGCTCCACGGGCTCGTCTACCCGGGCAACACCGGGCAAATCCTGCAGCGAAGGAAGGAGAGTCTCTTCCTCGACATCAAATTTCCGTTCGATCTCAACGACACGTCTCGCGGCCATACCGGAAGTGTACGTCCGGCGCCCCAGGTAAGGCAGTACCAAAGCCGCTGCCCCCTGGCCGTTGCCGTACAGGGCCGCACGCACCGTGACGCTAGCCGGGCAGCCGGTATTCCTCGGCCGTAAGGTGCCAGACGGCTCCGGTGGTGCTGACTATCAGCGCGTAGGTCCCCGGAGCCAGGCTGATGCCGATCGCCCCGGCGCCCGCCTTGGCCAGGGACAGCACGGTGAGGGCCGGTCCTTTCACAGGTTGGAGATAGGCAACGGCGGCCCCGGTGAAGGTGTACTCGATGTGAAGCCTGCCGGTGAGGGTTACAAGCGGGCCCGGGGGTTTCGTGCCGGAGGCCTCCGCGACGGTGACCCATTCTTTCACCGGGGGCGGCGGGGCCGGATGCAGCACTGCGTTCATCGCGGCAACTGTGGCGGTCACAGTCCCGGTGACGGGGGCGGCGCTGACGCAGACCAACGCACCGGCGAGGGCGACAACCAGGACTGTCGAGGCCAGGCGCAGGCCGCGTCGCAGGGAGTTGGTCCCGGCCAACGGCATGGATGCCCCGTCGGCGGCGTACTCAGAGGTGATCCGGAACAGGTCAATGAGCCACCAGATACCGGCGCCGCCCAGCGTCAACAGCTTCAGGGTGCCGGTAACCGGCTTGTGGAGGTAGAACCTGTCCGCGCCGGCGAAGCCCAGGAACAAAGCCAGCAGCCACGCCGTGCGCAGCGAACGCATCGGCGGCAGGTCACCGTCGAAGACAAGCCCGTACTGCTCGGTCATGGGCACATTCCCGATTCTGGAACAGCCACGTCCGGATGTCCACGATCATCCGGTGTGCTCTTGCGACATGCACCCGTCCGCGGGACGAGGAAGGGGAACCCGGGTTAGAAGCAAGCCACCACTGGCCGCCGGAAGGGAGGACCAGGCCGTGGGACCACGGAGGCGCCGAGATCCCGGCTCCCGGGCGTGGGCGCTTTTGTC
>NZ_AZSB01000543.1:0-4933 GCF_000520575.1 Arthrobacter sp. I3 | reverse complement strand
GGGATTCCGGCGTCAAGGACCTCACGGTCGTCTCCAACAACATGGGCGTGGACGGCAAGGGCCTCGGCGTGCTGATCGAAGCCGGCCAGGTGGCCAAGGTCATCGCCTCCTATGTGGGGGAGAACAAGCTCTTCGCCGAGCAGTACCTCGCCGGGAAGCTGGAGGTGGAGTTCACCCCGCAGGGCACCCTTGCCGAGCGGCTGCGCGCCGGCGGCGCCGGCATCCCCGCCTTCTACACCAAGACCGGCGTCGGGACCCTCGTCGCCGAAGGCAAGCCGCTGGCGGAGTTCGACGGCGAAACGTATGTCCAGGAGCGCGCCATCAAGGCCGACGTCGCCCTGGTCCACGCGCACACCGCCGATACCGACGGCAACCTCATCTACCGCTACACGGCGCAGAACTTCAACCCCGTGGTCGCGACCGCCGGCGCTGTCACGGTAGCGGAGGCCGAGGTGATCGTGGAACCGGGTCAGCTGGATCCCAACCACATCGTCACCCCCGGTGTCTTCGTCCAGCGCCTGATCCAGGCCAGCGGCCGGATCAAGGACATCGAACAGCGGACGGTCCGCCCGCGCGCCGGGGCTGCGCCCGCCGTCGGACCCGCCTGAACTGCACCTGAAGACTTCTGAGGAGAATCACCATGGCTTGGACCCGGAATGAAATGGCTGCCATCGCGGCCGAAGAACTCAACGACGGCGACTACGTCAACCTTGGCATCGGCATCCCCACGCTGGTGGCCAACAACCTGCCCGGGGGCGTCCGCGTCGTCCTGCAGAGCGAGAACGGCCTGCTCGGCATGGGTCCGTTCCCTTATGAGGGCGAGGAGGACGCGGACCTCATCAACGCCGGCAAGCAGACCGTCACGGTCCTGCCCGGCGGCAGCATCTTCGACTCCGCGACCTCCTTCGGCATGATCCGCGGCGGGCACGTGGGCGAGGAGGACGCGGACCTCATCAACGCCGGCAAGCAGACCGTCACGGTCCTGCCCGGCGGCAGCATCTTCGACTCCGCGACCTCCTTCGGCATGATCCGCGGCGGGCACGTGAAGGTCGCCATCCTGGGCGCCATGCAGGTCTCCGGGAACGGTGACCTCGCCAACTGGACCATCCCCGGCAAGATGGTCAAGGGCATGGGCGGTGCCATGGACCTCGTGGCCGGCACCCCGCGTGTCGTGGTCCTCACCGAGCACAACGCCAAGGACGGCACCGCCAAGATCGTCAAGGAATGCACGCTGCCCCTCACCGGGCTCAGCTGCGTGGACCGCATCATCAGCGACCTCGCGGTCTTCGACCTTGTGAAGAATGAGCACAAAGCAGACGGCGGGCGGAAGCTCACGCTCACGCGCCTCGCGCCGGGCGTCACCGTGGAGGAAATCCGCGAAAAAACCGAAGCCGACTTCGATGTCGCGCTCGAATTTGAAGGAG
This sequence comes from Arthrobacter sp. I3, assembly GCF_000520575.1. Taxonomy (NCBI): domain Bacteria; kingdom Bacillati; phylum Actinomycetota; class Actinomycetes; order Micrococcales; family Micrococcaceae; genus Arthrobacter; species Arthrobacter sp. I3. The sequence continues at coordinate 3,509 of NZ_AZSB01000543.1, read as the reverse complement.
CGACGGCATGAGCCTCAAAGACCAGTTCGGCAAGGACGTCCTGCTCACCGGCTGGGGCCACAGCCGGTTCGGCAAGCTGAGCGACGAAACCCTGGAGTCCCTGATCGTGCAGGTCGCCACCGAGGCGATCGGCAACGCCATGGATCTCGTGGCCGGCACCCCGCGCGTCGTGGTCCTCACCGAGCACAACGCCAAGGACGGCAGCGCCAAGATCGTTCCGGAATGCACCCTCCCGCTCACCGGCCTGAGCTGCGTGGACCGGATCATCAGCGACCTGGCGGTGTTTGACCTGGAGAAGGTCCACGGCGTCCGGCAGCTCACGCTGACCCGCCTCGCGCCGGGCATCACTGTCGAGGAGATCCGGGAGAAGACCGGGGCCGCGTTCGCCGTCGCCCTCGACGAATCCGCCTTGGAAGGAGCCACAGCATGAGCCTGAAGGACCAGTTCGGCAAGGATGTCCTGCTCACCGGTTGGGGCCACAGCCGGTTCGGCAGGCTGGCGGACGACACCCTGGAATCCCTGATCGTGCAGGTCGCCACCGAGGCGATCGGCAACGCAGGCATCGAACCAGGCCAGATCGACGAGATCTACCTGGGCCAGTTCAACTCCGGCATGATGCCGCTGGCCTTCCCCTCCTCGCTCGCGCTCCAGGTCTCGGAACAGCTCGCCAATGTTCCGGCCACCCGCGTCGAGAATGCCTGCGCCTCGGGCTCGGCCGCGTTCCAGCAGGGCACCAAGTCGCTGCTGGCCGGCACGGCGAAGACCGTCCTGGTGATCGGCGCCGAAAAGATGACCCAGGCCGGGGCCGACGTCGTGGGCGCCGCCCTGCTCGGCGCGGACTATGACATGGCCGGCAAGGCCTCCACCACCGGCTTCACCGGGCTGTTCGCCGAGGTCGCGAAGCACTACGGGAAGCGCTACGGGCCGGTCAGCGATGTGCTCGGCACGATCGCGGCGAAGAACCACCGCAACGGCGTCGACAACCCCTACGCCCAGCTCCGCAAGGACCTCGGTGAGGAGTTCTGCCGGACCGTCTCGGACAAGAACCCGATGGTGGCCGATCCGCTGCGCCGCACCGACTGCTCCCCCGTGTCCGACGGCGCCGCCGCCGTCGTGATCAGTGTTGCCCCCACCGGCGGCGTCACCGCGCCGGTGCGGCTCGCCGGCTTCGGCCACGCCAACGATTTCTTCCCGGCCGAGCGCCGGGACCCCACCGCGTTCACCGCCACCCGGGCGTCCTGGCAGCGGGCCCTGGGGATGGCCGGCGTCGGGCTCGACGAACTGGACTTCGCGGAGGTGCACGACTGCTTCACGATCGCCGAGCTGCTCATGTACGAGGCCATGGGCCTGACCGAACCGGGCCAGGGCGCCCGCGCGGTCCAGGAAGGCTGGGTCTTCAAGTACGGCAAGCTGCCCATCAACGTCTCCGGCGGGCTCAAGGCCAAGGGCCACCCGGTCGGCGCCACCGGCGTCTCGCAGCACGTCATCGCCGCGATGCAGCTCACCGGCACCGCCGGCGACATGCAACTGGCCGCCCCGCGCCGCGCCGCCGTGCAGAACATGGGCGGCGTCGGCATCGCCAACTACGTCAGCGTGCTCGAAGCCGTCTAGCTCCTACTGAATCAGTTCCCATGGCATCCTGCCAGGAGACCTCCGCCTGCACCGCACAGAGTGCCGGCGGCGTCGTCCCATTCATTAATCTGACAAGCGAGATAATCCCGTGACCTTGGCCATTACCACTCAAGAAGCCGTGATGGACATGCGCGGCACGATTGGAGTGAGCGAACAGGCGTCTCGCGGCATCAACTGGTCCGATGATAAGCCCGTAGTACCTCAACAAGTGGAAACCATAGGTGGCTCGCCCCCCGGGTATCGCTCCAGGCATCGTCACCGTGGAGAGTCTTCCGAGGATTCTCTCCTTTCAGCCATCGGGGACGAAGACCTTCCGGAACAGATCCTGCACCTTCTCACGAACCTTGAACATGCGGTATCCCATCACGAGACTCTGTGCTCCGCTCGTCTAACCAATAAGCCGCAGCTTGCAGGCAATCGCGAGGCTTTGGAGTGGATACTCCTGGCTCTGGAAAGTATCGCTGCCACGGCACGAGGCATCTCTCAAGCCAAAGATCCGGCTGCCTTGCATCCATCTGTGGCCCGTCAGAACGGGCCACAGGAAATTCCACCACGACCTATCAAGGACGGAAATAGAGCTATGAGGACAACAAAGCATCTCGGAAGCACTTTCCGGGTCACCGGCGACACTCCAGCCCTCATTGAAAGACGCCTCGACGCGGCGGTAGAGGCCGCGGAAGCCAAGGCGATGCGGGATGGCAGGAACGGAGTGCTCGTCATGCGTCACTGCCCGCAAACGTACATCGTGTCCGTGAGTCCGGACGTTCCCTATGGTGTGACTAGGGAAGAAGACTTCTCGGTATGACAGGACAGCGCATCTCCTCGGTTGACCATTTTCCTGCGTGCAGACTGCGAGTCTGCACGCTAGAGGTCTCGGAGATTTGATTGAAAGACGCAATCTCGCAAACCCAGATGGAAGCTATCTCCGCACTCGCGTCCGGTGACCACGTCGAAGCCTACGACGACAGCGGTGGGCAATGGCTCGGGGTTGTAGACATCGCCGCCTATAACCATGGCATCGTATGGATCCATAGTCGTTCGGGAGAGCGCAAGCTTCTCGACGTCAAAGAGCACACCATCCGTCGCGTCCACGCTCCGCCACACCGGGCTGGCACAGGCGCTGCGGCGGACACGAGCGACGATGGTACCCGCTCCCGCACCAAAAAACCTCGGTCCAAGCAAATGAAGATCGCGAGCCTGGCAAATCCAAAAGTCAGGCCAGAGACCTTTACCCTGACTTCGCCGAGTTCCGATGAATCGCCCTTGCCAGTCTATAACGCTCAACTCTCATGTGACTAGCGGAGTATTTCGCGCTGTCGCCGGCCGCAAGACCGCCGCCACCCCTCCCGCACACCTACTAGAAGGACTTCCTGATGCAGAACCCCGCCTATGTACTGACCGACCCGGAGCCGATCGCCCGTGCCGGGGAGATTCTGACCGCGGAGGCCCTGGCCTTCGTGGCGGAACTCCACCGGCGTTTCGCCGGCACCCGCACGGGCCTGCTGAAGGCCCGCGAGGTCAAACGCGATCACGTGGCCCGGACCGGGGCCCTGGATTTCCTGCCGGAAACCCAGGCAATCCGGGACGGCGGATGGCAGGTTGCCGCGGCGCCGGAGGCACTGCTGGACCGGCGGGTGGAGATGACCGGGCCCGCGCCCCCGGCGAAGATGGCGATCAACGCCCTGAACTCCGGCGCCCGGGTCTGGCTCGCGGACCTGGAGGATGCCAGCACCCCGACGTGGCATAACGTGGTGGACAGTGTCCTGAACCTCAAAGACGCGGCCCGGGGCACGCTGGCGTATACCTCCCCGGAGGGCAAGGAATACCGGCTGCGCACCGATGCGCCGCTGGCGGTCGTGGTGGCCCGTCCGCGCGGC
>NZ_KI914904.1:1058-4913 GCF_000520575.1 Arthrobacter sp. I3 | reverse complement strand
ACCGGCCGCCGCCCCGGCGGCCGCGACCGCGACGGCGGCCAGTCCCACGCCGGCGCCCACCCCCACGCCCACCCCGGAACCACCCGCCGTCGCCCTCAACATCCTGCTGATCGGGAGCGACAGCCGGGTGAATGAGCGGGCGGCGGCGGCCAACGGCACCACCTCCGACCAGCGCGGCGACGCCCTTGTGCTGATCCACCTCCCGGCGGACCGGAAGAGCGTCTACGGCATCTCGATCATGCGCGATTTTTGGGTAGACATCCCCGGCCACGGAGCCGCGAAGGTGAATGCCGCGCTGGAACTGGGCGGCCTGCCGCTGATGACGCGGACGGTGGAGGCGCTGCTGGGTGCGCACATCGACCACACGGTGATGCTGGATTTTCAAGGGTTCGCGGCCATGACGGATGCGCTCGGCGGTGTCGACGTCAACATCAAACAGTCATTCACCGCCACAGCAGATGACAAAGTGCACTTTCCGGCGGGCGTGAACCACCTCAACGGGCTGCAGGCCCTGGCCTTTGTCCGCGAGCGCCATGCCTTCGCGGATGGCGATTACCAGCGGGTCCGGAACCAGCAGACGTTCTTGAAAGCCATGATGGCCAAGTTGGCTTCCGAAGGCGGCCTGGCGGACCGCGGCACCGTCCGCAAACTCATCAAGACGGTGCTGCCGCACGTGACCCTGGACGCAAGCTTCACCCTGGAGTCGTTGGAAAACCTCGCCTTCGGTCTGCGGAGCACGCCGCCGGGACGTGGCGTGTTCTTCACCCTGCCGACCGCCGGCACCGGGACCAGCCGGGACGGCCAGTCGATTGTCCTGAAGGACCCTGCCGCGACCGCAGCGCTCTCCGCCGCACTGCGCTCGGGAACGCTCGCCGGCTACGTGGCGGCCAACAATCTGCAGAACGGCAATTGAGGCGCCGCTCTTCGGTAGATTGGGTCCATGACCCAGACTCCCGCCCAGCAGTCCCCGCAGCCTCCCGTCGCCCGGAAAGTTCCCTCGGTGCGCACCCATCACGGCGACGCGTTCGAGGACAACTACGAGTGGCTCCGGGACAAGGAGTCCGCAGAGGTCGTGGACCTGCTCAAGGCGGAAAACTCCTACCAGGAGTCCGTGACCGCGCACCAGGAGCCGCTGCGCGAGGCGATCTTCCAGGAAATCAAGGGCCGCACCCAGGAAACTGACCTTTCCGTCCCGAACCGCAGGGACGGCTGGTGGTATTTCACCCGCTCGGTCGAGGGCAAGGAGTACGGCATCCACTGCCGCTTGCGCGGCCAAGACACCGGGGACCGCGTCGCGGACTGGACTCCCCCGGCCGTGGAGGCCGGCGTCGTCATCCCCGGAGAGGAAGTCCTCCTCGATGGCAACCTCGAGGCCGAGGGCAAGCCGTTCTTCGCCGTGGGCGGGGCCGCCACGACCATCGACGGCACCCTCTACGCCTACGCCGTGGACAACGCCGGCGACGAGCGCTTCACCCTGCGCATCAAGGACCTCCGCACCGGCGACTTGCTGCCGGATGTGATCGAGAACGTCTTCTACGGCATCTCCTTCTCCCCCGACGGCAGCCGGATCTTCTATACCGTGGTGGACGATTCGTGGCGGCCGTACCAGGTCAAGTCCCACGTGCTCGGCACACCCGTCGGCGAGGACACGGTCATCTACCAGGAGGACGACGTCGCCATGTGGCTCGGCTTCGAGCTCTCTGCCGACCGGCGGCACCTGGTGCTCAGCATCGGCTGCTCCGAGTTCAGCGAGACCCGCCTGCTGCGCTTTGATGACCCCGACGCCGGCCTGCGCACCGTGATTTCCCGCGACGAGCGCATCCTCTACGAGGCCGAGCCGTTCCTGCTGGCGGACGCCTCGGGACAGGGCCGGGAGCGGATCCTGCTCACGCACAACAAGGACGCCATCAATTCCATGGTCTCGCTGGTGGACCCGGCCGAGCTCGCAAAGCCGCTCGCCGAGCAGCACTGGGACACCGTCGTCGCCCATTCCGACCAGGTCCGAGTCAACGGCGCCGGCGTCACGTCGACCCACGCGGTGGTTTCCGTGCGCAAGGACACCATTGAACGGGTCCAGGTCCTGCCCCTGGCAGGACTGGGCACCCCGGAGCAGGGCGCCGCCGTGGAGCCTGCGTTCACCGAAGAGCTGTATACCGCCGGCGTCGCGGGCTCCGACTACGAGGCGCCCGTCATCCGGATGGGCTACACCTCCTACTTCACCCCGTCGCGGGTCTACGACTTTGTGCTGCCCACCCCGGAGCTCCCGGCCGGTGAACTCCTGCTGCGCAAGGAAAGCCCGGTGCTGGGCGGCTACACGCCGTCGGACTACGTCGCCACCCGGGAATGGGCAGTGGCGTCCGACGGGACCCGGATTCCGCTCTCGGTCCTCCGCCACGCCTCCGTCCGGCAGGATTCGACGGCGGCCGGCCTGGTGTACGGCTACGGCTCCTACGAAATGAGCATGGATCCGGGCTTCGGGATCCCCCGGTTGTCCCTGCTGGACCGGGGCATCGTGTTTGTGATCGCCCACATCCGGGGCGGCGGCGAGCTGGGCCGGCACTGGTACGACGACGGCAAGAAGCTGCACAAGAAAAACACGTTCACCGACTTCATTGCGGCCACGGACTGGCTCGCCGGTTCCGGCTGGGTGGACCCGGCACGGATCGCGGCGATGGGCGGCTCCGCCGGCGGCCTGCTCATGGGCGCGGTCGCCAACCTGGCGCCGGAAAAGTACGCGGCGATCGTTGCCGCCGTCCCGTTCGTGGACGCACTGACCACCATCCTGGACCCCGACCTGCCGCTGTCGGCGCTGGAGTGGGAGGAATGGGGCAACCCGATCACCGACCCTGACGTGTACGCGTACATGAAGTCGTACACGCCGTACGAGAACGTCCGTGCCGTGGCGTACCCGAAGATCGCCGCGGTCACCAGCTTCAACGACACCCGCGTGCTCTACGTGGAGCCGGCCAAGTGGGTGCAGCGGCTGCGCGAGGTGAACACCGGCGGCGAACCCGTCGTTCTGAAAATCGAGATGGAAGGCGGCCACGGCGGCGCGTCGGGCCGATACGTGCAGTGGCGCGAACGGGCCTGGGACTACGCGTTCGTCGCCGATTCCCTCGGCGCCACCGAACTGCTGCCCGGGGCCGGACTGAAGTAAGAACCCCATCGGTTGCTCCGTAGCCGCCCTTTTGGACCTCCATTAGGGCACTTATGGAGCAATCGATGCGTTTTCCGGCCGGTCAGCGGGCTTTCCGGCGTTAATCCGGGAGCCCGCTACCGATATTTGGTCATCATGCTTACTATTTACTGGCATGATGGGCATTTCGACGTGGAACCCGTCCGCTGGGGGCGGGGCGTCGTAGGGCTTTGACCGGGCACTGGGTGCCGGAGATGGAGTTTGTTATGAGCGTTGAGCAGGGAATGACCCCGTTGACTGATGATGAGCTGATGGCGCAGGGCGGCACGGCTCTCCCGGACAAGGAAGTCGCCTCCGTCCTGGACCTGAACGCCGACCTGAACCTCGGGATCAGCGCCGCGGCGCCGATCGACCTCGGCATCGCGGCCAACGCCAACGTGGCCGCCCCGATTGACGCAGGCGCTTCGGCTAACGTCCTCTCCGTCGGATCCGAGTCCCAGGCCCTCGCAGACCAGGGCACCATTATCAACCAGGGCGTCACGGGCGATGCCACGGCAGACTCCACCCAGGACAGTGTCATCGACCAGGGCACCGGTGCGGACGCCGGGACCACAGCAGGTTCTGCCGCAGCGCCCGCTGCCACGGATCCGGTCACGCCTGCTGCCACGGCCGATCTCGGCGGCGCTGTACCGGCCGGCACGGTACCCGCCGATGCCACC
>NZ_KI914904.1:0-958 GCF_000520575.1 Arthrobacter sp. I3 | reverse complement strand
GCACGGTACCCGCCGATGCCACCGGCGTCTTGCCGGATGGCACGGCCCCGGACCTGGGCGGTGCGCTGCCGACGGATGTCGGGGCCGCCGCCGGCGCCGCGGGTGCCCTCAGCGGCAACCTGCTCAACGTCGATGTGAACCTGGACGCCAACGCCGGCATCGCGGCACCGATCAATGGTGCGGTGGCCGCCAACGCCAACGTGGCCGCGCCGATCGACGCTGCCGTCGGCGCCAACATCGGCTCCATCGACAGCAACGCGTTCGCCGTCGCCCAGCAGGATGCCATCATCAACCAGGACATCCATGGCGACGCTACGGCGTCGGCTGACCAGCAGTCCGACCTGAAGCAGTAGCACCTAGATGAGCACTGTGCACGGAGGGCCGTCCGGTCAGGACGGCCCTCCGGCCCTGCCTGCCACCGGCGGCGCCACATCGCCCGACGCCGGCGCACGCGCACGCGGCGACGCTGCCGGCCCGCCTTCGTCCGCCGCCCGATGCCACCGGCGTCTTGCCGGATGGCACGGCCCCGGACCTGGGCGGTGCGCTGCCGACGGATGTCGGGGCCGCCGCCGGCGCCGCGGGTGCCCTCAGCGGCAACCTGCTCAACGTCGATGTGAACCTGGACGCCAACGCCGGCATCGCGGCACCGATCAATGGTGCGGTGGCCGCCAACGCCAACGTGGCCGCGCCGATCGACGCTGCCGTCGGCGCCAACATCGGCTCCATCGACAGCAACGCGTTCGCCGTCGCCCAGCAGGATGCCATCATCAACCAGGACATCCATGGCGACGCTACGGCGTCGGCTGACCAGCAGTCCGACCTGAAGCAGTAGCACCTAGATGAGCACTGTGCACGGAGGGCCGTCCGGTCAGGACGGCCCTCCGGCCCTGCCTGCCACCGGCGGCGCCACATCGCCCGACGCCGGCGCACGCGCACGCGGCGACGCTGCCGGCCCGCC
>NZ_AZSB01000540.1:0-5194 GCF_000520575.1 Arthrobacter sp. I3 | reverse complement strand
AAGTAGGTGCTATCCCGGACGGGCGCCAAGCCCGGAGCCGTTCGGGCCACATGATGCAAAGCAGTGCGAGGACACGTTTTGGAGGGGCGCGCTACATGTTGAAGGTAAGCTACTGACCCGCGGGGTTTTCGGCTGCGCACGCCGCCGCCCATACCCTTTCGATCACGGAAAGACTCCCATGGCGCCACCTCCCAGGATCACCATCACCCAGGTTGCAGCTGAAGCCGGTGTCAGCACGGCTACGGCCGGGCGGGCCCTGGGCGGTTACGGCTATGCCAGCGACGAGGTTTCAGCCCGGGTTCAAGCTGCAGCCCGGAAACTGGGCTACAAACCGAACATGGTTGCCCGCAGTCTCGTCACAGGCCGGAGCCAGACCATAGGCGTAGTCGCCGCTGACATCGACAACGCCTTTTACGCCCGGGTCCTGCGGGGGATCGGCGACGTGGCAAGATCGCGTGGTTTCGGCGTCATCCTCACCAACAGTGATGAGAACCTCGAACGCGAAATGGAAGCCGTTCAGCTTCTCCTCGAAAAACGCGTCGACGGGCTCATAATCACCCCATGTGACATTCGAGGATCCGAGCATCTCCGCAACCTCATAGCCGGCGGCTGCCCGACAGTCCAAATAGACAGGGCAGCGTATGACCTGGCGGCAGACTCAGTGACAGTGGACAACCGTGGCGCAGCCCGTGAAGCAGTCGCCCACCTGCTGAAAGCAGGTCACAGACGGATAGGAATCATCGCTGAACTCGAGCAGATCGAAAATGGCAGCCTGAAGGACTTCGTAGCCCAAGCGGTCTCTTCCCCCGTGACCGCGGAAACGCTCTATCCAAGCTGGCAGCGGCTACTCGGATACCTCGACGCCCACCGGGACGCCGACGTCCCCGTGCAGACCCAACTGATCCGCCGCGCTGGCGCATACTCCTCCGGTGCAGCTCGCCACGAAGCCGTTGAGCTCCTCGAGTCCGGACCCCGACCTACGGCCGTCTTCGCCGCCGACGGAACCATGTCGCACGGACTGATGCAGGCCATCGCAGACCTTAAGATCACGGTCCCGGACCAACTTTCGGTCGTCTGCTTCGACGACCTCGACTGGATGACCTTCATGCAACCGGCCATAACATCCGTTCACCAGCCGGTGCACCGCATCGGCTCAATGGCAGCAGAACTCCTCCTCGCCAGGATCGCCGGCGAGACATCGGTCCCGAAGCATAATGTCTTGGAAGCACGGCTCAATATCCGAGACTCAGTCGGACCGCCTGCGCACCAAGTAGAAACGAACTAGTACACCGGACTTACTGTCCCGGATATCGGACAGACTTTGGCGACAGGGGCTTGTGCTTCCGAGAAGATCTGTCCGGGCCGCTACGGCGCGGAACGCTGCAGGGCGCAGCGGCCCGTGCCGCCGGGGGAGTGGTGAAGGCCGCAGTGTCCACCACTCCCCGCTCCCGGTCCGCTAGCTCTGGTGCACCGGGGCCCAGGCGCCTGTGCTCACTGCCTCCGGCGCGGTGACGCTGGTGTCGAAGCGGTCGAGGCGGAAGGACTTGAGCACCGGGGATGGGGTTCCGGTGAGGATCTCCTCGGCGAGGAGTTCGCCGAGGATCAGCGCGAGCGTCGCCCCCCGAGTGAGTGAACACGGTGTGCAGGCCCGGGGTTGAAGGCACTGGACCCACTACGGGTTCCCCGTCGCCGGGAATGGGTTTCAGTCCTGCTCCGCGCGCCGTTGGCCACCGCCTCGGCCACGAGCGCCGGAACGAAATCTGGCATGTTTACCCAGCCTTCGCCCGGGTTGTAAATCGCGCCCTCTTCGGCCACCGCCGCCGCGTTCACATCCGGCGCGATCCTGGACACGTCAGCGCGGTCGACCCAGACGGAGTCGTACCCTGTCGAACGCTCGAAAGCGAAGGTCTCGCGGAAGGTTTCATTGGGTCCGGCCCACTTCAGTGCCCCATCGAACCGGATGTAGCCGCGGCTCTCGGGGTGGCGCGCGCTCCAGGTGCGGTAGCGGTCGATGGCAAGCATCCGCAGGTAGTGGTACTCGGCGGAGCGCGCACCCGAGGAGTTCAGCCATGCGATCGAGCGGCCCGAGGCACCGTTCGCGAGCGGCCCGGCTATCACAAGTGTCACCTGGGCGCCGCCCTGTGCGAGGTGCATGCAGGTGGATGCACCGAGGATGCCGCCACCGACGACGACGTGTTTGGCTGGAGCTCATCTTTGCCTGCGACGGGACCCTTGTGGACAGCGAGGTGCTCAGCATGAAGGTGGATCAGCGAGTGCTTGCCGACCACGGCTGGCACCTCAGCCAGGAGGAGATCGTCGCCCGCTTCATGGGCCGGACGTCGACCCACTTCACCCGGGAACTGGAGTCTTTTCTCGCCCGGGCTCTTCCCCCAAACTGGGAACTCAACTACCAGCAGTGGTACGCCGACGCCTTTGAGCAGGAACTGACGCCGACTGCCGGAGTGGATAAGGCGCTTTCACGGATACTGCTGCCGACCTGCGTCGCGTCGAACAGCCGCCACGCCAGGCTGGAGAAAACATTGGGCCTAACGGGACTGCTGCCGCGCTTTTCCGGCCGTATTTTCAGTGCAGAGGACGTCCGGGACGGCAAACCCGCCCCGGACCTCTTTCTCCATGCAGCACAAACGGTGGGCGTGCCGCCCGGGAGATGCCTGCGTCCACAACGGTAGACGGGGCAGGCAGGGCCGACAGGAGGCCCTGCCTGCGGACGGTCTAGGAGAAGCGTCCCGGCCGGAAGGTGGCCAGCATCGGGTGCTTGGCGCCGGTTATGATCTCGCCTGCGAGAAGTTCTCCTGCGATGAGGCCGAGGGTGGCGCCCGAGTGTGTGAAGGCCACGAAGCAGCCGGGGACCTGGCCGAGTTCGCCGAGGACCGGTTCGCCGTCGCCGGGGATGGGTTTGTAGCCGATCTTCCAGGAGGCCGGTTTGAGTTCGGGGTTGCCGGCGATGAGCTTGGATGCTTCATCGGCGAGTTCCTGGACCACGTCATCGGGGATGCTGAAGGAGCCGTCCGCGTGTTCGGTGATGTGCCCCTCGTACCAGTCGTGGTCCAGGGCGAGGGTGTTTCCGGGGTTGGGCCGGACGGCGGCGCGGGGCGTGTTCAGCACGGCCTTGAGCTTGTGGTCCAGGGGTTTGGTCAGCACCAACATGGAGACGGGGGATCCGTTGGGGATCTCGACGCCGAGGGGTGCGACGACGGCGGGCGTTGCGGCACCGCACGCCACGAGCACAGCGTCCGCCTCATAGGTCCCGCCCGCGGTGGTCTCGACGCCGGTGGCCCGGCCGGCCTCTACCGTTACGGACACCTTGCCGGCGTTGAGGACCAGTTCGCCGCCCCGGGCGTGGAACTCCTCCATCATGAAGTCAATCAGGTCGGGCAGGCTGACCCAGCCCTCGCCGGGGTTGAAGATGGCGTTGTCCGGCACGGCGTCCGGATCGATGCCGGGGGTGGTCGAGGAAATCAGGTCGGGCGACAGGAGCTTGGAGTCGTAGCCGACGGATTTTTCGTAGGCGTGGCGGGCTTCCGTGACGGCCCGCTGCCCGGCTGCATTCCACATGAGGCCGCCGCCGAACTGCAGCCAGTCCCTGTCGGGGTCGGCGGCAAAGAGGGTGCGGTAGCGGTCTACGCCGGCGACCCGGAGCTGGTGGTACGGGGTGGAGCGTTCCCCGGCGGAGTTCAGCCACGACAGCGAACGGCCGCTCGCCTCGCTGGCCAGGCCGCGTTCGGTCAGGAGGATCACGGAGGCGCCGTCGCGGAGCAGGTGGACCGCGGTGGAGACGCCGAGGATGCCGCCGCCGATGATGGCGACGCGTTTGGCTGAAGCAGTGGAGGACATGGGGTCTCCCTTTCTAAAGAATTGTGGCTGTACGGGTGCTGGCTCGTCCGGAAGTGACCCGGTTAGGCGAGGGCGTGGATTTTTTCGATGATCTGGAGGACTTCGAGGGACTCGGCGGGCTGAACCGGTAATGGCTCCTGGCCGCGGAGGGCTGCAGCGAGATCCCTATAGAACCGCGGGTAATTACCCTGCTCGGCCGGCACGGACACTGCGCCGCCGTCGATACCCAAGGTCCCCCAATGGGTTTGGGGTTCGACGCCGTAGCCCGGGTCCGACGGCGTCATGCCGGCGGCGAGGGCAGGTTCCTGGCTGTCCAGGCCCCACTTCGTATAGGCCGCTTTGGAGCCCAGCACGTGGAAGCGAGGACCAACCTGGGCCGCCATCCCGTTCATCCACAACCGTGACCGGACCCCGGAGTCATGGAGCAGGGACACGAAGGCCTCGGTGTCGGCCCCGTCCGGGTCCGGGCTGTGGTTCGCGGTCTCCCCGTAACTTTCGGTGACCGGGCCAAAGAGCTGGACAGCCTGGTCGATCAGGTGGGCGCCGAGGTCGTTGAGGATTCCGCCACCTTCCGTCAGGGAAGCGGTGTCCCGCCAGTTCCCGAAGCCCTCCGGCCGCCACCACTCAAAGCGGGATTCGAAGGTGCGGACCTCACCCAGCGCCCCGTCCGTGAGGAGCTTTTGGAGCGTCAGGAAGTCGGCATCCCACCGGCGGTTCTGGAATACCGTGAGCTGCACGCCGGCGTCGGCCGCCCGGGACATGAGCTCCTTGCCCTGGGCCGACGTCGTGACGAACGGCTTGTCCACCACCACGGGGAGGCCGTGGGCAATGGCCGTTGCGGCGAGGTCGTAGTGTGTCAGCGGGGGCGTGCCGAGGATGACGAGGTCAAGGTCTGTGGCGAGGGCGAACAGGGCCTCCGGGGTCGGGACGATCCGGGCGTCCGGGTAGAGCCTCGCCGCCTCCGAGGCGCGGTCCGGGTCGGCCGTGACGATCACGTCCAGCGAGTAGTTGGCATCCGCCGCGATCAGCGGTGCGTGAAAGACTTTGCCCGAGATGCCGAACCCGACGACGGCGGTGCGGATGGGTCCCGCGGCGGCGCTTCCCTTCAGGGTCTCCATCAGAGCACTTCCGAGAGGAAGCGCTGGAGGCGTTCGCTTTGCGGGTTGTCGAAGAGGTCGGCGGGCGTGCCGGACTCGACGACCTCGCCTTCGTCCATGAAGACGACCTGATCAGCGACTTTGCGGGCAAAGCCCATCTCGTGCGTGACCACCAGCATGGTCATGCCTCGGCGGCCCAGGCCTGCCATGAGGTTCAGCACGCCCTTGACCAGTTCCGGGTC
>NZ_AZSB01000539.1:0-5363 GCF_000520575.1 Arthrobacter sp. I3 | reverse complement strand
TCCAGCCAGCTCGCCTGGCCGGCGGCGAAGCGGCGGAGGGTTTCCCCGTGCGCCACCTCGGCGAGCCGCGTGGCGGCCACGAAGACCCGGTCCATGGGCGTGTCCGCCCACACCGAGGACTTGATGAAGTACGCCGCCGCCCCTTCCGGGGCTGCCGCCATGGCCGCAACATCCTCAGCCAGAAGCCGGTCCAGCCGTTCCAGCAGGACCGCGATCATCGCCTCTTTAGTCGGGAAATGGTAGAGCAGGCCGCCCTTGGAGACGCCGGCCCGGCGCGCGACGGCGTCCAGCGTCGCGGCGCGTTCACCGACTTCGATGAGCAGGGATTCGAAGGCATCGAGCACGGCCTCGCGGGCGACGGGTTTCCTGGGCATGCCTCCCATCATGCCTGTCCGCCCGCGCATTTCTTAACTGTACCGTCCAGACGGTATAGTTATCTTCATGAGCATTCCATCGATCACCGCAGCCACCAGCACTCCTGCGGCCACCGGGCCCCGGGCACCGTGGCGTGACTGGGTGGCGCTGGCCCTGCTGATGTTCCCCGTCCTGCTCGTGGCCGTGGACAACACCGCGCTCACGTTCGCCTTGCCGGCCATCGCCAGCAGCCTGACCGCTTCCGGCGTCGAACTGCTCTGGATCGTCGACGCCTATCCCCTGGTCCTGGCCGGACTCCTGGTCGCGATGGGTTCCCTGGGCGACAGGATCGGCCGGCGCCGGCTGCTGTTCGTGGGCAGCGCGGGCTTCGCCGCGGTGTCGGCCGTGACGGCGTTCGCGCCGAGTGCGGAGTGGCTGATCGCCGGCCGCGCCGGGCTTGGCCTGTTCGGCGCCATGCTCATGCCGTCCACGCTGTCGCTGATCCGGAACATCTTTCCGCAGCCCAACCGGCGCAGGCTGGCGGTGGCGATCTGGGCCGCCGGCTTCTCCGGTGGCGCCGCCCTCGGCCCGATTGCCGGCGGCTGGCTGGTGGAACACTTCTGGTGGGGCGCCGTCCTGCTGGTCGCGGTGCCGATCATCCTGCCGCTGCTGCTGCTCGGCCCGGCGCTGATCCCGGAATCCCGCGATCCGAAGCCGGGCCGGGTGGACGTGCCCAGCATTGCCCTGTCCCTGCTGGTCATGGTGCCGGTGGTCTACGGGATCAAAGCCCTTGCCACCCACGGGCCGGCTCCCGAGGCCTTCGCGAGCATCGGAACCGGCCTGCTCATGGGCTATGTGTTCATCCGGCGGCAACGCGCGCTTGCCCGTATCCACAGGACAGACCACAGCACCGCGCCGATGCTCGACGTCAGCCTGTTTGGCAACCGGATCTTCAGTACGGCCATCGTAGCCAACGTCCTGGCGCTGTTCTCCTTCAACGGCTTCATTCTCTTCCTGGCCCAGCACCTGCAGCTGCTGGAGGGCCAGTCCCCCTCGGCCTCCGGCGTCGCCATGGTCCCGGCCCTCATCGCCACAGTTGTGGCGGGGCTGCTCGTGGTCCCGCTGGTGCGCAAGGTGCGGCCCGGCTTTGTGGTGGCCGGCGGCCTGCTGCTGAGCGCGGCGGGCTATTTCCTGGTGGCCTTCGGCGACCACAGCCAGGGCCCGTCGTTGCTCCTTGCCGCCCTGTTGGTGCTCTGCCTGGGGGTGGGCGCCGCGGAGACGATCTCCAATGACCTGATCCTGGGCGCGGCGCCCGCCGACAAGGCAGGGGCGGCCGCCGCCATCTCCGAGACCGGCTACGAGGTGGGGTCCCTGCTGGGCACGGCGATTCTCGGCTCAATCCTGACGGCCTCCTACCAGGGCAACCTCCGGCTTCCGGCGGGCGTGTCCGAACTCGCCCCGGCGGCGGCCACCAGCCAGGCCGGTGAAACCCTGGCCGGCGCTGTGGATCTGGCCCGGATGCTTCCGGCGCCCCTGGCCGAGGCGGTGACGGCGGCCGCGCGCACCGCCTTCGACTCGGGCGTGCACGTCACGGCGTCAATTGCGCTGGTCCTGATGTCCGGGGCCTGCGTCCTGGCCGCCGTCGTCCTGCGGTCGGTGCCGAAGGCCCAATAGGGCTCAGCGGCCGCCGTCAGCGTCACGCCGTCGTCAGCGTCACGCCGTCGTCAGCGTCCAGGGGGTTCCAGCCCTTAAACAGCAGCGTCCGGCGCCGGGAGGATACCCGGCGCCGGACGCTGCTGATTTTTTGGGGGGCTGGTGGGAGCCGGTCCCTACTTGCTGTCCGGGGTGGTCACGCTGGCCGTGGCCCGCATGGTCTCGGCATTCACCATCCAGGCGTACTGCTCAAACTTGGCGATGAACTCGTGCAGCAGATCCGCGGTGGTGGGATCTTCCTCGTCCACTTCGTCATGGACCTTGCGCATGGTGCCGACGGCCGCCTCCAGCGCGGCGACAATCCGCTCGATGGCGTCCTTCGTGTTGATCAGGCCCTTCGGGAACTCGGCCAGTGCGGTGGACTTGGAAACCGTGGAGCTACGGCCGTCCGGGAGGGCGTGAAGGGCACGCATGCGCTCGGCGAGGTCATCCGCGAATCCCCGGGCGGCGTCGATGATCTCGTCCAGCTGGAGGTGAAGGTCCCTGAAGTTGGTCCCGACGATGTTCCAGTGTGCCTGCTTGCCCTGAACGTGGAGTTCGATCAGGTCCACCAGTACTGCCTGCAGGTTGGTCGTCAATGTGGGTGATGCTTTCATGAATCCTCCTCGATAGAACCGGTGCCGTGCGGGCCGCGCATGCCATTGCTGGCACCCCGGCCGATGCTTCCGACGCTACCGCAGCGCGGCGCCGGGCCGCGATGCTTCTGGGAGGAATTTCTCGGTCAGCTTACTAAGTCGGCTTACTAACCGTTTTTTGGGGCGGTTTAGACGGCCTCGTTCAGGATGGGCCCACGCGGGACCACGGCCCGCGTGATGCCGCCGGAGGTGGATTCGGACAGCTGGGTGAGGTAGTCGTTGCGCCGCCGCGGGGTAATCCTGGACTGGGGCTGGAACGGCTGCTCGGGGTCGTCGGCGTAGTGGGCGCTCAGGCCGTCTCGCATGAGCCGGATGGCTTCCGAACGCTGCTGGGACACCGCTGCGTGCGTGGATCCGAGTTCCGCGGCCAGGTCTTTGACCGTGCGGTCGCCGAAGTAGATCTCCTCCACCACGTAGCGCATCCGTTCCGGGAGGGATTTCACGGCGGCCCGAAGGTACTGGAGGCGTTCGTCCGCGAGCACAGAGTGTTCCGGGGTGAGGGTTTCGGCGGCCAGGGTGTCCACCACGGCCTCGTCGAGGGGCGTCAATGTGCGCGAGGCATCCGCGAGCGCGGCCTCCACAACGCTCTGCTGGACGCCCAAGGCAGAGGCGATCTCGTCCACTGTGGGGGTGCGGCCCAGGGCGGACGCCAGGGTTTCCTGCACGGACATGGTTTCCTTGATCCGGCGGCGGGCGGATCGGGTGGCCCAGTCGCTGGCCCGCATCTCGTCTGCGAAGGCGCCAAGGATGCGCCGGCGCGCGAAAGCGCCGAACGGCACCCCGAGGCCTGGATCGAACGAATCGGCCGAGGTAATCAGGGCAATAGCGCCGGCTGACGCCAAGTCATCGCGAGAAAGGTGTGACGCCTTCGAGCACAAATCTGAGACGAGATACCCCACCAGCGGAAGGTGCTGCGTGACCATCTCGTTGCGTTCCACGCGATTCAATACTGTGTCCCCCCATGAGACCGGATCCGAAGGGTCCTCGACCCTTAAAACGCCGAGAGCCGCACCCAAAACCGACCGGTGCTCCCCCCATTGGAGTCAGCGTTCGCAAGCAGGGCGCAGCACCCATGGAGGAAACCTATCACCTGTTCCAAGATCTGCGTGTACCCTCAGGGAAAAGCTGTGCGAAAAATGCGGTGACCGCCCAGAAGCTGTGATTCACAGGGCGGAAAGAGAATGGGGCACATGAGCGCAAGTGATCTCTCCGCGGCACTGTGGCAGGAGCGGCGGCAACTGGAGCTACTCCTCTTCAGGCTGGAAACGCAGCGCCTGCACGTCGTGGCCGGGAATCTGGAATGGCTGAACTTCATGGCCTCCGAGATTGAAACCGTGCTGGACCGCCTGCGCTTCGAAGCCCTGGCCCGGAGCGTCGAATCTGCTGCCGTGGCGGCCCAATGGGGCTTGCCGGCACAGACCACGCTCGTCGAACTGATTGCGGCCGCGCCCGCCGGGCCCTGGCCCGAGATCCTGCGCGAGCATCTGGACGCCCTGCACGCACTCCTGGCCCGGCTGGGCGAGGCTTCCAGCGTGAACGAGGACGCGCTGCGGAGCCTCCCGATGCCGGGACGCGCCGGCCCGGGGGGCACGGCCGGGCTTGTGGACCAGCTGACCATGGGAGGAAACCTGGAGCGGTCCCTGGCCGTGGTCCGGCGTTCAGCCCAGCCGCTCCTGGCCCAGTATCTCGGCGGGGACCATGTCTGATCCGGTGCGGGTCCTCAGCCGTCGGCGGGAGTGGCGCGCGGCGGCATGAGGCCGCGGAGTGCTTCCTCGGCGTCCGGGCCCGCTTCCGCCGCCGCGAGGTTCGCCGCCGCGATGGCTTCGATGACTTCCCGGCGCTGGATCGGCACACCGCGGGGCGCCTCAATGCCTATCCGAACACCGTCGCCGCGGCCTTCCAGAACAGTGATGACGATGCCGTCGCCGATCATGATCTGTTCGCCCGGCTTGCGTGTAAGTACCAGCATCCTCTCAATCTACCCTTCAGCCCGGGGAGCATCGTACGATTCCCGCCGGTTCTGCCATGTCGGTTCCGGCCCGGCGGGGCGCCCGTCGATCCAGCCCACGGGCAGTCCCAAGCCATTGACGCTTTCAGGCGACCCGGTCTCCGAGGCGCCGACCACCGCCACCGCGGTCACGTTGAGCTGGGCGGACAGCACGCCGACCCAGCGCGCCGTGTCCTCGTGCTTGCGTCCGGCATCGACCACAACCCAGACCTGGTCGGCGGAGAGCGCCGCCACGGACGGCACCCGGGCCAGGGCGTTGCGGGCTTTACCCAGTCCGAACGCCACCAGGACGGTGCGCTCCGTCACCACGGCATGGGCGCGCGCGGCCGTGGCACTTTGGCGTCCGTCGACGTGCAGGTGGCCATAGGCGGCGAGCTCACCGGCGGTGCGCACATCGGCACCTCCGGAGGCCATGGACATGGCCAGGGCGGTATCCATCGCGTCCTCCCCCAGCCCGATCAGGAGAACGAGATCGCCGACGCCGGTCAGCGGAGCCGGAGCCGGGACCCCCTCAGCGCTGCCCGGCGCGAAGACGGCCGGGTGCACGGGGCTCCCGACGGCGGCCGGTTGCTCGGGGCTCCCGACGGCGACCGGGTGCCCGGGGCTCCCAAAGACGCCGGCGGCGGCGCCGGCCGCTGCGGCCGGCGCTGCGG
>NZ_AZSB01000538.1:0-5933 GCF_000520575.1 Arthrobacter sp. I3 | reverse complement strand
TCAGGCTTCCTTGACCACGCGGTTCTTCAGTTCTCCGAGGCCCTCGATGGTGGTGACCAGGATCTGGCCTTCCTGGAGATAGCGCTTCGGGTCCTGCGCGTGGCCGACGCCGCCGGGGGTGCCGGTGGCGATGACGTCGCCGGGGTTCAGCGTGATGATCGTGGAGATGTAGGAAACCAGGAATTCCGGGGTGAAGACAACGTCGTT
The DNA here is from genome assembly GCF_000520575.1 of Arthrobacter sp. I3. Lineage (NCBI taxonomy): Bacteria > Bacillati > Actinomycetota > Actinomycetes > Micrococcales > Micrococcaceae > Arthrobacter > Arthrobacter sp. I3. The sequence goes on along the minus strand of NZ_AZSB01000538.1, from coordinate 5,726 downwards.
CGTCGGGGTCTGCTGCTGGATCTCGCCGTCGACAGCGGTGGTCATCAGGCCGCCGTTGAACTCGTCCTTGGTGACCAGGGCCGGGCCGAACGGGGTGGACTTCTCCCAGGTCTTGCCCTGCAGCCACTGGATGGTGCGGAACTGGTAGTCGCGCATGGACACGTCGTTCAGGACGGCGTATCCGGCGATGTGGTCCGCGGCGTCGGCTTCGGAAATCCGGCGGCCCTTCTTGCCGATCACGACGGCGAGTTCGGATTCCCAGTCGACCGCGTCCGATTCCTGCGGCAGGGCCAGGTCATCGTTCGGGCCAATCAGGGATTCGGCGTACTTGGCGAACAGGGTGGGGAACTCCGGGACTTCCCGGCCCATTTCCTTGATGTGGTTGCGGTAGTTGTGCCCGACGCAGATGATCTTGCCCGGGAACGGGACGACGGCGTCCAGGTCAGCACCCTCGAGCGGGTGGGTGGCGCCGTTGGCTGCCTTCGCCGTCGCTTCCCAGCCAGCGGTGTTGAGCAGTTCCCCGACGTTGGCGAAGCCTTCGATCTCGGTCAGGGTGTCGCCGTCCTGGCGGACAGCCTTGGTGCCGGCAGAGGTGCGGAGGGTGAGGAGTCTCATTTACTTGCGTCCTTCGATGTAGGTGCGGTTGAAGTTCAGCCGTTCGAAAATGGGGGCGTCACTGAACCGGAAGAGATCGAATCCGGTCCCCGCCTGAAGCGACCATTCCTGCCAGGACGGGACGACGAAGAGGTCGCCCTTCGCGAGGTTCCTGGTTTCGCCGTTCAGGACCACGGAGCCGGACCCTTCGAAGACCTGCCAGACGCTGGAGCCGACCTCGCGGACTGTCTCGGTGGCGGCACCGGCGCGAAGGCGGTGGAACTCGGCCCGGATGGTGGGCATGACGTCCCCGCCGGTGGTGGGGTTGGTGTAGCGGACGGCGGCGTGGCCCTGGGACACGGTGGCCGGGTGGCCCTCGTCTTCCAGCAGCAGCTGCTCGGCCAGTGCGCGGTCCGTGTACTCCCAGCGGTAGGCCGCGATGGGGGAGCTGGTGGTGTCATCCAGGCCGGAGAGCGGACGCAGGCCCGGGTGGGCCCAGAGCCGCTCGGAACGGGAGATGTCCGGGGTGGCCTCATCGGTGACGCGCTCGGTGCCGAACTCGAAGAAGCCGGCGTCGGCGTAGTGCACGAACGGGATGTCCAGGCCGTCGATCCAGGCCATCGGCTCATCGGTGTCGTTGTGGTGGCCGTGGAAGTTCCAGCCCGGGGTCAGCAGGAAGTCGCCGCGGGACATCCGCACCGGGTCGCCGTTCACCACAGTCCAGACGCCTTCGCCCTCGACGACGAAGCGGAACGCATTCTGCGAGTGGCGGTGCTCCGGGGCGGTCTCGCGGGCCCCGAGGTACTGGATCGCGGCCCACAGCGTGGGGGTGGCGTACGGGGTCTTACCCAGGCCCGGATTCGCCAGCGCAATCGCCCGGCGTTCCCCGCCCCGGCCCACGGGCACCAGATCGCCGGCACGGGCGGCCAGCGGGTACAGGTCGCTCCACCGCCAGACGTGGGGGACCGCCTTGGGGGAGGGGACCATCGGCATGAGGTCCGCGATCTCGGTCCACAGCGGTATCAGGTTCTCGGACTCAAAATCCTGGTACAACTGCTCCAGCTGGGCAGCCTCCTCCGGCGTCGGCTCCGCAGCGATCATCTGGTTCTCGGTCATGCTGTTTCCTTCGTTTGGGGGTATCCCTAGTGGGCCTGGATATCGGCGGCCAGGCGTTCGGCGATGTCGGCGCGCAGGTCCTTCTTGTTGATCTTGCCCACCTTGGTGGTGGGCAGTTCATCGAGGACCACGAGGTGTTCCGGGATCTTGAACGCGGCCACCCCGGTCTCCCGCAGCATCTCCTGGATTTGCTCGAGGGTCACGTCGCGTCCGGGCTTGACCGTGATGTAGAGGCACAGGCGTTCACCGAGCATCGGGTCCGGCATTGAAACTGCCGCGGCCATGGTCACGTCCTCGATCCGGTAGATGAGGCTTTCGATTTCCTCGGCCGAGATTTTCTCTCCGCCCCGGTTGATCATGTCCTTATCGCGTCCCTTGACGATCAGGTTTCCGTCCGGGCGCCGCTCGACGATGTCCCCGCTGGCGTACCAGCCGTCGGGGGTGAAGGCACGGGCGTTGGCTTCCGGGGCGCGGTAGTAGCCGCGGGGAGTGTAGGGGCCGCGGGTCAGGATGGATCCCGGGATCCCGTCCGGAAGGTCCTCGCCGGCCTCATCGACGATCCGGACCTCGTCGGCCTCGGAGACCGGGCGGCCCTGCGTGGTGCAGATGACCTCTTCGGGATCGTCCAGCCGTGTGGTGTTGATGAGACCCTCCGCCATGCCGAAGACCTGCTGCAGGGTGGCGCCCAGAACCGGCTTCACCTTCTGTGCGATTTCGTCGGGGAGACGTGAGCCTCCGACCTGGAGTACCTCTAGGCTGGCCAGCTGGTCAGACCCGGTTTCCTGCTGGTACTCGACCCAGCGCTGGGCCACCGCGGGGACGGCCGTGGACAGGGTGACCCTTTCCCGTTCAATGGTGGCGAATGCCTTGCGCGGCTCGGGGCTTGGGAGCATAACGGCCCGGCCGCCGGCGAACAGGATGCCGAGGATGCCGGGACAGGCCAGCGGGAAGTTGTGGCTGGCCGGCAGGGTTCCCAGGTAGACGGTGTCCTCGGTGACTGCGGTGGCGGCTGACGTGGCCTTGATGTTGTAGGCGTAGTCGTTATGGGTCCGGACAATGAGCTTGGGCAGCCCGGTGGTGCCGCCGGAGAGCAGGAACAACGCCGGGGAATCAGCTGCCGGCGCCGCAGCGTCCAGCCTGGCACGGGCCCCTGGCACGTCCGCTCCGGGGGCAAGGATGTCCTCGAGGCGTGTGTTGGCGGGGTTCACGGCTCCCGAAACGAGGATGTGCTCCAGGGACGGAATGGTTGAGGCCAGTCCTTCGGCCAGGGCCTGGTGGTCAAAGTCCTTGATGACGTCCGGTACGGCGATGGCCCGCGATTCGGAGAGCTCGGTGAGGAAGGACAGTTCGTATCGCCGGTGTGCCGGCAGCGCCATCACGGGAATGATCCCGGCCCGGAAACAGGCCAGGGTCAGCACCGTGAACTGCCAGCCGTTGGGCAACTGGACCATGATGCGGTCATCGGCTTTCAGCCCCAACTGCAGCAGGCGTTCGGCGGCGGCATCGACCCTGTCAGCCAGCTCCGCGTAGCTCAGCCGCACATCCCCGTCCACGACCGCGGACTTATCCGGCAGCCGGTCGGCCGTGTCGAGAAGGTAGGCGCCCAGCGGGCGGTCGTCCCAATAACCCTCGCGGCGGAACCGGGCTGCAAGATCTGCGGGCCAGGGGACGGTACCTTCACTGGTGTGGGTGGTCATTGAATGTCCTGCTCGACATTGATCACTACGGCATCCAGCGCGACGAGCCCGTCGTGGGTCAGGCGCAGGGGGTTGATTTCGATCTCCGCGATTCCGTCATTGGAAACGAGGGCATCTCCAAGCCTGACCAGCAGCCCGGCCAGCTCGGCGGGGTCCAGCGTCGGCCCGGAGCGGAAGCCGTACATCAGTTCGCGGGCCTGGAGCTCGCCGGGCATGCCTTCGGCCGCGCGGACAGCCAGCGGTGCCGAGCGGATGGAAATATCGGCAAAGACCTCGGCGGCGGTGCCGCCCAGGCCCAGGACGATGATCGGTCCGAAGACCGGGTCGCGGCGGGCCCCGACGACCAGGTCGACGCCGGGGGCGGCCATCGCTTCGATAAGGAATTCGCGGGCCCCGCCGGCTTCGAGTCCATCCAGAGCCCGGTCCATCGCCGCGGGGGAGTCCACCCCGAGGTGCACACCACCGATCTCGGTTTTGTGCAGGACGGCGGCGTCGAGCAACTTAACGGCAACAGGCCCGCCCAGTTCGGTCAGGGCCTCGTGGGCCGCCGCCCGGGTGCTGCAGCGGCGCCGCGCCGGGGTGGCGATGCCGAGGGCGCCGAGGAGTTCCTTGGAACGGTTTTCATCCCAGGGCCCCTCCAGATCCGGCCAGGTGAAGGCGCCGGCGGGGGCCTGGCCGCGCTGGAACTGCCCTCGGGCGTCGTGGACCAGGGCAGTAATGCCATGGGCGAGGGATGTGGGTCCGCAGATCAGCGGCAGCCCCTGCTGTTGCGCGGATTTTTTCGCGCGTTCAAGGTCGCCGTCGGGGCCGTCCACGCCGATCAGGACCGGCAGCGAGCCGGCGGCGCCGGAAGCTGCGACCGACTGCGGAAGGTCGGCGACAGGTTCGGTCAGTCCGTAGACTGCGACAACGTCGATGGCCGGGTCGGCGGCGACGGCCGCCACGATCTTCTCGTGGCCGGGGCCGGGGCGGCCGGTGTCCACGGGGTTGGCCTGGAAGGTCAGCGGCGGCAGCAGCGCACCGATGGTGTCCTGGCTCGCCTGGGCCAGGCGCGGCAGCGCCACCCCGGCGCCGTGCAGGGCATCGGCGATCAGCAGGCCCGGGCCGGCCTGGCCGGTGATGAGCCCGACGCCGGGGTCGGCGGCGGGTGCCAGCCGGCGTCCGGCCAGGGCGGTGACGGCGGCAACCAGCTGGTTCTCGTCGTCCACGAGCACCGCGCCGGCCTGCTTGAGGACCGCGCGGGTGGTGCGCCAGGACGTGGCCAATGCCCCGGTGTGGGACTGGGCAAACTCGGACACGTCATTCCGGCCGACCACCAGGGCGACCACCGGCTTGACGGCACTCAGGCGGGAGACGGCGTCGACGAGGGCCGGGCCGTCGCTGACCGTTTCCAGGTGCAGGGCCACCGCCTTGGTTTGCGGATCGGAGATCAGGTAGTCCAGGACATCGGGTGCGGTGATGTCCGTGCCCGCGCCGATGCCGACGGCGAGGCTGACGCCCACCCCGGCACGCTGCAGGTGGAACGCCAGCACGTGGTTGACTCCGCCGCTGGCGGCGACCACGGCCACGGAGCCGGGCTCCAGCTCCGCCACCCCGGGGACGAAGCTGGCGCGCAGGTTACGGTGCGGGACGAAGAAGCCGGAGGTGTTCGGGCCGAGCAGCCGGATTCCGGTGTCCCGGACGGCTGCCTCGACCTGGCGCGCGAATTCGATGCCGGGGCCGCCGGCTTCGGCGAAACCGCCGGCGCAGACCAGGGCGGCCCCGGCGCCGTTGGCCGCACTGTCGCGAAGCGCCTGGGCGGTGGCGGCAGCCGGCACGCAGAGCACGGCCAGGTCCGGGCCGCCGGGGATGGCGGCGGCGGCCGCGGCGATGCTGGTGTGCATGCCGTTCTCGCCGCGGCTGTTCACCAGTTCTACGGGGGCCGGGTAGTTGGAGAGTGACTGGGCCATGACGGCGCCGAGCTTCTCGGGGCTGGAGGAGGCGCCGACGACGATGATGCCGCGGGGCGCGAAGAGCGGGGTCAGGCTATGCATCGGTTGCCTCCGGAGTGGCGGTGGCGACGGCGTCTGCGCGGCCGGAAAGGATCTGGGTGAGAGCAGAGATGGGGCCGCGGTCGTCCACGATGACGCTTCTCAGACCGCGGCCGAGCCGGGCCTCCTCGGAGAGCAGGGTACGGGTGAAGGGGTTGCCGCCCTGGATGATGATGGCTGCGGCCCGGGCCGGCAGCTGCTCAAAGCAGGCCGCGAGGCCCTCCTCGGTGTCCGGTGCGGTGAGCAGCAGACCGGTGTCGGCGCCGGCGTCGGCGGGGTCGGTGACCAA
>NZ_AZSB01000537.1:0-6325 GCF_000520575.1 Arthrobacter sp. I3 | reverse complement strand
GCCGAGGTCGTGGCGGGCCTGGCCCTGGACGGCGAACTGCGGATCGTCGGCCGCTCCGCGCCGCTGAAAACCGCCTCCGCCCGCGAGCTGGCGCGGCGGCTGGAGCCGCCCCGGCAACAGCATCCGTGGCCCGTCACAGTGAAGGGCACGGCCCTGGACCGGTTCAACCGCGACAGGGAACCGGTGGTTGCTGACACTGGTGGAACCGGTGGTGGTGGAAGTCGCCGCCGACACGGCCTGGTCAGGCCGGTCCTTCCGGCACCCGCTCCGCTTGCTCCGGGCAAGGCCGGAACTGTCCCCGGCGGACATCGGTCTGCCGGATATGCTCCGGCTACCCCTTCACTAGATATTGCTGTGGTTTTTGTCCGGGATCCCTGACACACTGACTGTCAGGATTTCCTGACAGAAGGGCGTGGTCCATGGGCTGGGTATCGAACGACAACGAACACGAGGGCTGGGCGGCCGCCGTCGCACCGGACGGGCGGCCCTCCGCATCCTCATCCGGCGAGGGAATACTGGTGCAGGGCATCACCGGCCGCTACCAGCCGGACAAGATGCTGCCCGACTATGAAGTAGTCCCGGACCGCGAGATTATCGGCTGGCGCGGAGCCTGTGACTGCGGCTGGCGGGGCGAACTGTGGGAGCGAGTCCCGTCACCGGCCGCCGCCGACTTCAGCCGCCGCCGGGACTACCTGTCCCCCGATGATGTCGCACACGCTTCCAATGAAGTCGAAGACGCCATCCATGACGAGTGGAAAGCCCACCTCGCACCGCTGGAAGCCGTCGCCGGCGTGGAAGCGGCCGCGCGCGACTACAGCCAGGCCGGCGAGAGGCTGGACAAAACCGTCGCAGCTGCCAAGGCCGCCGGGGCGTCCTGGACCGACATCGGCCGCGCCGTCGGCATCAGCCGCCAATCCGCCCACGAACGCTGGGCCGACAGGCAATGAGCCCGGCCCCAGCTTCGACCTCGTGTGCGGCAACGAACAAGAGGATGCAGCTGGCGCTTGCAGTGCGTAACATCGAGGGTCGACTTGGCGTTTCTGCACGGCAATCGTCGGCGGCTTCCCGTGTGAGAGAGCGTCTCCGGAGCTACTTCCACTAGACATGAAGTGTGGACAGACGTCGGGCCCTACAAGTCACGCGTGGGATCCGGTCCGGACGGCCTCGGCCCGGGATCGGGCACGGGGCTTGGCCCAGGAAACGTCGGATCGGGAGACCCCGGCGCAGGCACGGGGGATGTCGGATCCGGAGAGTCGGGCAGCGGCCCGGGGTCTGGCGGAAACGGGTCGGGTTCGCGTTGCGGCGGAAGAGTCATGGACTACCCCTAGGGTCTGGCCATAAAACGGAAGGAATCCCCAGACTAAGGTCCCCGGTCCGGGAAGGGGTAGGGGCCGAATTGATTCGTGGGAACACTCCCCGTCTACTCCGTCATCGTCGGTCGGCGAGCTCGCGACCCGGAGCAACGAGTTCCGCATCTGGTGGGGCGGACACACCGCACGAACCCACTCCCCGCGGACATAATCGGTCGGCGCCACCGGCGCTGGTCAGCAGGGTCGTGGGTGGTCCTGGATCAAGCCGGGCCCGGTGCTCCTGAACCAGGGTTGACATACTCAGCAGAGCCCGAATCGAGATTCGAGAGGGAAGCGCAGGGAGCCCAGAAAGTACCGGAGATGCGTCCGTGATTCTGTCACCCGGCACTGATACGGTCTGCCCATGGATGAAGTAATGCAAGCCCAGGTCACAGTGAATGTGGAGGATCTTTCCGACCGTCCCGGGTTCGATGAACAGTTCCTGGGTACCCGGGTTGGCATTCCGGCCCTCGACGGCGTCGAATCCGTCCTGCTCCCCTACACCCACTTTTCCGTCCTCATGCGGCTGGACAAGCGCCTGGCCGCCGTCACTGCGCTCGGAATGGACGGCACCAAGTTGATCGATCTGGACCGCTCAGGGATCCAGTGGAGACTGGATCCGCGGCTGCGCCCGGACCAGCAGACGGGCGAGGCGGTCTACGCCGGCAACGACATCGACCGCGGCCACCTCGTCCGAAGGGCATCAGCAGTATGGGGCGACACAGTGGCGGAAGCCGCCCGGGCCAACGCAGATACCTTCCACTACACGAATGCAGCCCCGCAGGCGGCCAGATTTAACCAGGGAATGGACCTCTGGCTCGGTCTGGAGTCCTACCTGCAGGACAACGCCGCCGACAACAGCCGGCGGCTCGTCGTTTTCACGGGTCCGATCTTCGGTGACACCGACCCCATCTACCGCGGTGTACAGATCCCGCTGAAGTTCTTCAAAGTTGCCGCCTTCATGCACCACGGCTCCCTCGCCGCCACCGGATACGTCGTGGACCAGACACCCCAACTGGCGGACCTCCCGGACGTACCCCGCCCGGGAACACTGGACGACGCTCCCCCGCTGGGTCCGTTCCGAACATTCCAGGTCCCCATCAGAGACATCGCGGTACTGACCGGGCTCAACCTGGAACAACTGACCGCCGTGGACCGGATGCCCGTTGCTTCAGCCCTGCCCACCGCCCGGGTCGCTTCAACGTGGCGGCGCCTTAGAACACCGCAGGACCTTGATCTCGACTTCGATCTAAACGACTAGGAACACCCCGCCGGGCGCGCCTAACCCGCTCAGGAGCTGTCACGTCGCTGCACGTATTCTTGCAGTACCTGTGAGTCCTGGTACGCCTGCGGCGGGTGAAAAATCTTCTTAAATGTTCCTTCCCGTGACCGGTTCGTCCCTCCGACGTAGAATCGTGCCGGACAAGGAGCCCGGCCGGCGCAGTGCCACGGCCCATCCAAGGAGGACCCCTATGAGCTATGCAAAGACCAGCCCTGAGGCTGCCGCCGCCGCACAGACCCTGTTCCGGGTCGCCCTCGGAGGCGTGCTCATCGCTCACGGATCCCAAAAACTCTTCGGGTGGTTCGGCGGAGGAGGAATCGAGGGCACCAGCAAGGGCATGCATGCCATGGGCTTCCGCCCAGCAAAACCCAGTGCCATCCTCGCAGGCGTGGGTGAAGCAGGAGCCGGTCTCGCCCTGGCCCTGGGGCTGGCCACTCCGGCCGCCGGCGCCGCCGCTGCCACCACGATGGGCGTCGCGGCCAGCGTCCACGCCCCTAACGGCTTCTTCGCCACAGAGGGCGGCCTCGAGTACCCCGCAGTGCTGGGCCTGGCGGCAGCATCGTTCACCATCGGAGGCCCCGGACCCTTCTCCCTTGACTCGCTCACCGGTCATATCCTGGACCGGCCCTGGATGCGGGCGGCTGCCTTAGCCGTGATACCGGCAGCCATCGGGATCCAGATCTACCGCCGGGGTAAAGCCTTGGCCAACGACACGGTGGCACCGGCTTCCGGAACCCCGGTGGAAGAAGGCGCAGCCCATCCCGACACGCCGTAGCCACATGCTGTGGCCAACCAAGCCACTAGTTCAGCAGTCTCCTAAGCGGAATCTGTCACGCGGGGTCAGCGCCAGCCGGGCTGCGGCGCCACATACTTTACGACGAAGTGAAACCCGACGTGGCGGAATCCCTTAACGGCCTCCCTCGAGGCCGTTAAGGAAGCGAACTCCCCCGACGCCCGCAGCGTCGTCCTGGATCTGGAGGAAACCGACACCGTCGACGGCGTCGAACTCCCCGGCGCCGACCTCTCCGGCGCCGACCTCTCCGGCGAAGAATTTAATCATGGCGCGGTCAGGAGCCGAGTAGGCTCGGCATTATGACCATTAACTCTTCATCCGGCCGTGTCCGACGACTGGGTGGCTGGCTGCCCGAGCAACACGACGACTTCGAGGACTGGCTCGCCGGTCACCGGGAACGGGTGGAGGCGCGGGGTGAAGATGTTCCCCTGCATCCTGTGATCGTGGAGTTCCAGGAACTGATTGCCCGCGATCCGGTTGTCCGCCTCTACATGACGGAGATGATCGAGCAGGTTCCGAAGTCGAAGCCCTACCGCAAACGGCACCTGACGAGCGTTGACCAGATGCTCCGGCTGATCAACGAGGTCCTGACGATGGCCCCGGAGTTCAGCGAAGGCGGCATGGTCACCACGCCGTTGACGGCGATCCTCGATTGGACCATGGGAACCGAGGCCGGGTTCGCGGCCCACCGCGATCCGCGGATCGTCGCCATGTTCCGCAAGATTCTGGACGCCTGGTGCGTGTTCCTGACCAGCGAGGACTCGCTGTATGTGCTCAACGACTCGCCGTCCGGGTGGATGTCGGAGAAGGCGCGGCAGGCCGTCGGGATGGACGACTACCAACACGATGCCTTCGCCGAGCACTGGGGCTTCACGTCGTGGAACGATTTCTTCTCCCGTCGGCTCACCTCGACGTCCAGACCCGTCGCTGCACCCGAAGACGACAAGGTCATCGTCAGCGCCTGCGAGTCGACCCCCTACAAGATCAGCTCGGACGTTCAACGCCAGAGCCGGTTCTGGGTCAAGAACCAGCCCTACTCACTAGAGGACCTGCTCGCCCGGGACGAGTCGGTGGATCACTTTGTCGGCGGAACGGTGTACCAGGCGTTCTTGAGCGCGTTGAACTATCACCGCTGGCACGCTCCCGTCGCTGGAACGATCGTGCGGGCGTACCTCAAGGACGGCACCTACTTCTCCGAGGCGGACTCCGAGGGGGCCGACGCCGTCGAGCCGACCCTCTCGCAGTCATATTTGGCCCATGTCGCGGCCCGGGCGATCATCCTGATCCAGGCCGATGACCCCGTGATCGGTCTCATGGCGGTGATCCCCGTGGGCATGATCGAGGTCTCCTCCTGCGTCATCGATCCGGAGATCGTCCCGGGCCACCATGTGAACAAGGGCGACGAGCTGGGATACTTCCAGTTCGGGGGATCGACGGAGTGCCTCGTCTTCCGGCCCGGTGTTATCGACCAGTTCGCCCTGACCGCCATCCCCCAACTCCAGCATCCGAAAGCACCTCTCGTGCGGGTCCGGTCGAAGCTTGCGACCGCCAAGTCCTGAGGACGACGGGACGGCTGTCGGCTCCGGTCCGGCTACTCAGGGTTTTGGGGGCAGGTTGAGGGCTGGGCTGGCCGGCGGCTGTCCGGGCTCGGTGGGCCCTGTATTCATGCCAGGTGAGCCAGACAATGAAGATGTCGAAGGCGGTCAACAGGACCATTCCCCAGGTGAAGGCGACCAGGAGCTGATAGCTCTGGTAGGCGATGAAGACCAGCAAAAAGGCGATCATCCACGGGTACGCCCACAATTTGTCCCTCAGCACTGCCCAGACGAGGACCACCTTGACCAACCCGTGCAACAGCAGGTAGACCGCACCGAAGAGCGCCGCCGACACGGTCATGGCCCCGGCCCAGTGCACCAGGGTGGTGGCAACGAGGTCGTGCGGGTCTTCGGAGAGTTCATGCTGGGTCAGAAAATGGACCACCGAGGCCATCTGGGCGGGCGATACCAGCAGCAGGAGAATCTCTCCCACCAGTTCCAGCACCCCGTCCAGCCCCTTGAGGGCCAGACTGATCTTGAATATTTTGTCCAACGAGGTCGTGCCGCTGTTTCCCTCGACCATCTTCACTCCTCCAGCGCCCCCGCCTGTGAACGCGGTGCCCAATCCCCGCATCCAGGAAAATACGGGCCCCTCCAGTGCCCTCACAAACCCTACCGTCGGAGATTTCCACTTTCCGCAAGCCGGCCCCTAGCGAACGTTTCGAAACGGATGCAGCCAAGAGCACTGACTACTCCGACCAGCGGCCGGAGTTCTACTGGAGCACGGGGCAAGTACTCATCAGTTGGGCGCGAACACGCCATGCGTGTCATTCTCCCCCGGAATGACGATCCCCGGAGACCCGCTCCATCGTCCTCTAAAGAAGGAGCCGGCCAGAGGTACTCTCGCGGAGACGCAAACCTCACAAAATGCAGAAAACCCCCGCGCTCGATCCTGGGGGAGGAGAGCGCGGGGGCCTTCATTGACGCTTCCATCCGCCATTTGGGGGGACACGGAGGAACCTGTCAAACATAGGTGGCCCGAAAGCGCAAGTCAAACGCACGCGACACCCTCCTACAACGGCGTTCCCGCCCGCATGAACCCCTTCGGCGGCGGCCGAGAACCTCGGTGGCCGGCGCCCGAAGGGCTTCACAGGGACTACTCAGGGGCTACAGACACAATGTTGATTCTGGTGTGGAACGGTAGACGCCACTTGGCACCTGGCCCATCGGGAGCCGGGCCAGAGAGAAAGCCGGAACCGATGAGCCGGAATACCTTCAAATTTCTGGGGCTGGGCCGCGCGGCACGACCCGCGGCGCTGATTCTTGCTGCGCTCCTCGCCGTGGCGGCCACGGCCTGTGAGCCCAC
>NZ_KI914903.1:118686-122075 GCF_000520575.1 Arthrobacter sp. I3 | reverse complement strand
GAACGCCCCGTCAACAGCAACGAGAAGGCAGTGCGCACGCACTGGGACATGCTGCTGGAGCGCCGCTCGCTTCCCGAACTTGAGCAGATCCTCGAAGATCGCCTCACCATCCTGCGCGAACGCCGCGGCGAACGCCGCTCGGCCTAGTCCCCAGCGCACCGGCTACGGCAAGGGCCGGGCCCGCATCATTCGATGCGGGCCCGGCCCTTTTCCTGTTCCTGCGCCTCCATGCTCTGCGGCTCCTCTGCGCCTCCTGCGGCTGCATCGCCTGGACGCGCACAGGAGCCGGAAGACTGCGTCAGCCGGGGGTGAGGACGCAGAACTCGTTGCCCTCCGAGTCGGCGAGGCAGACCCAGGGCACATCGCCTTGGCCGACGTCGGCGTCAGTGGCGCCCAGAGCCCGCAGCCGGGCCACCTCCGCCGCTTGATCATCACCCGGGTACGGCATCAGGTCGAGATGGACACGGCCCCACACGGCAGGCACGCCGGGCGTACGAAGGAACTCAAGGTACGGCCCGACACCCTTGGCCGAACGCAGCCTCGCGTGATCGTCGTCCACCTCGTGCAGGGTCCAGTCCGTCGCCCCGGCCCAGAACCCGGCCGTGGCCCGTGGGTCTGCACAGCTGACCACCACCGCGGCGATCGGCCCGGTGTCCTGGTAGATCGGGCGGGGCTCCAGCACGCGGAACAGGTTGCCCTCCGGGTCGGCCAGAACCGTCCACGGCTCAGCACCCTGGCCGACGTCGGCGGCCGTCGCGCCGAGCCCCAAGAGATGCGCCACCAGCTCCGCCTGGTGGGCCGCAGAGGTGGTGGCGAGATCGAGGCGCGCCCGGTACCCCACCGTCTCGGGGTCCGGGACGGTGACGACATCGACGCAGACGGCGGCGGGGTCCGGCCAGACGAAACCCAGGGGTTCAACATTGGTCACACCGGGTCCCTCGCTGGACACACCCCAGCCGAGTGCCTCCGCCCAAAACCGGCCGAGCGTTGAGTCATCCTGAGCCTTGAAATTCACCTGAACAAGTCGCAGCGCCATACCGCCCGACCCTATACCCCGGTGATGCCCGGACCGGGAGACACGCCTTAGGCGTCCTGCCTGCTGTCCTGCTTGCCCCGGAGCTTGTTCCAGCGGGCCGTGAGTCCCCATTTGGTGACGTTGATCATGGCTTCGACGACGATGTTGCCGCTCATCTTCGAAGCGCCGAGCTCGCGCTCCACGAAGGTAATGGGCCGTTCCACGATGGTCAGGCCGAGCTTGGCCACGCGCCAGGCGAGATCCACCTGGAAGCCATAGCCTACCGAGTCGACCGCATCCAGGTTCAGCTTCTCCAGCGTGGTCCGCCGGAAGGCGCGGAAGCCGCCGGTGACGTCCTTGATCCTTACTCCGAGCATGATCCGCGCGTACGTGCTGCCGACGCGGCTGATGGCCTGGCGGTAGAGCGGCCAGTTGACCACGCGGCCGCCGGGAACCCAGCGGGAGCCCATGGCGAGGTCCGCGCCCTGCTCCACGGCCTCGATCAGCTGCGGCAGCTGCTCGGGCTGGTGCGAGCCGTCAGCGTCCATCTCCACGAGGATGTCGTAGCCGGCGTCCAGGCCCCACTTGAAGCCCGCAATGTACGCCGCTCCCAGGCCGGCCTTTCCGGCGCGGTGCAGGACGTGGACCTGTCCGTCTTCTGCGGCCATGCGGTCCGCCAGCTGCCCCGTGCCGTCAGGGCTGTTGTCGTCGACAACCAGCACGTCGGAGGCGGGCACGGCTGTGCGCAGGCGACCGAGGGTCTTGGGCAACGATTCCAGCTCGTTATAGGTCGGGATGATGGTGAGGACACGCACAGCGAGGCCTTTCCTTGAAGGGAGCGGTCGGTGCGCCGAAAGTCAATGGTTCCGGATATTCAGGCGCAACTTCCCATTATAGGGAGTTGCGCGCCCGTGGGGCGCCCGCGAGGCGGCCGTGCGGCCGCCCGGGCAGGTCCACCCGCTTCGGGCCAGTTCCGGCAGGCCACGAATTGCGGCGCCGGAACCGTTTTCTGCTGCGAAGTAGACCCGCCCCCTGGGGGTGCCCGTGGTCATGACCAAGTAAAGCTCCCGCGGGTGCGGCAACCTGGGAAGGACCGGGGACTGCCGGAGTCTGCGCGGTACGCAACCCTCCGTTGCCCCTCAATGCTACGGGGGCGGGCCGATCTGTCAACCGAGCCGTGACCTGCCGTTTCGTCTGTCGGCGCAGTTCAGGGCGGGGTCGCGGATGGAAATTTTTCCGCTCCGTCCGCTGGATGACGGGCCGGATCAGGCGCCAGGTGTTCAGGCGTGGAGGGCGCCGCTGGCATAGAGTTCCTGGCCGTCCCGTACCGTCAGGAGGCAGGCAGGATCGCTGCCGGTGTCCAGCGCCGGCAGCAGCGGGGTGCGGGCGCGGGGGTCGGTGCTCCACGACTGCACGCGCCCGTCGGCCACCTGGACCATGAGCTCCTCGACCTCCCAGACCGCAAAGCTGGCCGGAGCGCCCGGCACCAGTTGCCCGGCCATGGGGTTGGGGTAGCGGGCTGCCCGCCAGCCGGCCCGCGTGTGGCCGAGGAACGCGGCGCGGGCGGAGATCTGTTCGGCGGGATTGGTGTGCTGCAGGCACGCGCGCACGCTGGACCACGGCCGGAGCGGCGTCACCGGACTGTCGCTGCCGAAGCAGATCGGCACACCGGCCGCGTAGAGGCTGCCAAAGGCATTCATTCCCAGCCGGCGGGAGCCGAGGCGCTGCTGGTACAGGCGGTCCCCGCCACCCCACAGGGCGTCGAAGACCGGCTGCGCGCTGACGCTGACCGAATAGCGGGCCAGCCGGCTGATGGCCGCGGCATCGGCGAGTTCGACGTGCTCGAACCGGTGCCCCGCGGCACGGACGCGCTGCTCCCCCACCTCAGCCGCGGCGAGGTCGAGGGCGTCGAGGGCCGCGTCCAGGCCGGCGTCGCCGATCACGTGGAAACCCGCCTGGATCCCCAGGAGGGAGCACGCCGCGAGGTGGGCGGCTGCCTCGGCCACGGAGAGGTACAGGTTGCCGCGCTCTCCGGGCGCGTCGGTGTAGTCCGCCCGCAGGGCGGCGGTCCGTGAGCCGATCGAGCCGTCGATGTTCAGGTCACCGGCGAGGCCCAGTACAGGCAGGCCCAATTCGTCCAGGATGGACTGGGCATGTTCGGCGGATCCGGCGAGCTCGCCCCAGTACGGCAGGATCTCCGGCACTGCCACGCCGTCCACCCCGTTCGGTCCGCCGCCGGAGGTGCTGTTCCAGGCCACCGCGAGCCGCAGGTCCTCGATGCTTCCGATATGCGGCGCGGCCATCTCGGCGAGGGCCACGTAGCCGTTGGCCGCTGCCTCGGCGAGGGCGCGCTGCTGGTATGCGCGCAGGGCGT
>NZ_KI914903.1:116450-118586 GCF_000520575.1 Arthrobacter sp. I3 | reverse complement strand
CGGTGTGGGCGTCGCGTTTGACCTGGCTTCCGGCGCCGCCGCCGTCGAGCCCGTCCAGTCCGGCCGATGCGGCCAGGGAGTTCGATACCAGGGCCGAGTGGACATCCACGCGGGACAGGTAGACCTGGCGGCCGCCGGCCGCGCGTTCGATTTCGTCCCGGGAGGGCAGGGCGGGATCGGCCCAGGTGGTCTCGTCCCAGCCGTGGCCCAGGACGGGAACGCCCGCGCTGGACGCGGAGGCGGCGGCGACGGCGTCGAGGAGTTCAGCGGAGGAGCGCACCCCGGCCAGCTGGAGGCCCTCCAGCGCGATTCCGGTTTCCGTCAGGTGGATGTGGGAGTCGACGAAGCCGGGGGCCAGGAGCGCGCCCTGCAGATCGATCACCTCCATGGAGGCATCGGCGATGGATGTGGCGGCCTGCTCGGAACCAACCCAGGCGACGGTGTCGCCGTCGACCAGCATCGCAGTCGCAAAGGGATCGGCAGCTGTGTAGACCGAGCCGTTGCGGTACAGCGTGACGTTGCGGGGGGCGGGGGCGGCCGGCGAATCGGTCATGGGGCGGGAACTCCTTGTTGCTGGGGGCCGGCCGAGGGCCGGCGGGTTCGAAAATCTGCGAGGCCGCGGTAGCGGGCCAGCGAGTGGTGCAGGGAGCGGGCCGGTCCGGCCCGCGCCCTAGGCCACGGAGGAATAGGCGACGACGCCGCGTTTGATGAGCTTGATGGCCTCCGCGCACAGCCGCGCAATCCGGGGGTCGAGGTTCGGGATGTCGGCGAGCTGGTCCAGGAGGTCGATCACCTGTTTGACCCAGCGGACAAAGTCGCCCGCGGCCAGGTCGGTGCCGCTCAGCACGTCCTGGAGGTGCCGGCCCTTGGCCCATTTGAAGATCGGCCACACAAGGCCGAGCTCGGGCTCGCCAGTGAGGGGCAGCTTGTTGGCTTCCTCGACGTCCTCCAGCGCGGACCATTCGCGCACCACGGTGTCTACCGCGGATTCCAGGGACACGCTCGGCATCTTGGGCCGCAGGCCGCGGTCCTCACGCTTGGCCTGGTAGACGAGCACACTGGCCAGCGCGGCGATCTCGGCGGCGTCGAGGTCGTTGAAGGCCCCCATCCGCAGTGACTGCGAAATCAGCAGGTCCTTTTCGCCGTAGATCCGCCGCAGGCGTTGCCCGTCCGGGCTGATGGACAGCGCGCCCGTGTCCGAGGTTTCCAGGTAGCCGTAGCCCGTCAGGACGCCGCAGACACGGTCGAACGTCTTGGCGATGGTGTTGGTCCGGCCCTGGATCTGGCGGATGAGCCCATCCGTTTCCTGGCGGAGTTTCCACCAGCGTTCGGACCACCGGGCATGGTCCTCGCGTTCGCTGCAGCCGTGGCACGGATGGGCGCGCAGTTCCCGGCGCAGCTCGGCGATCCGCTTCTCCTGGTTGGGCGCAGCGGAGGCCCGGCCGAAGTCGTCGTCGCGGCGCGGCGGCGCCGGCGGCCGATGCTCGCGGATGGCGTTGCGCACCGAGGACGCCAGGTCGCGGCGGGACTTGGGAACCTTGGCGTTGAAGGTCTTGGGAATCCTGATCCGGGTGATCGGCGACAACGGCCCTTCGACGTCGTGCAGGCCAATCCGGCGGAGCTGGTTGTCCAGCGTCATGACAGCCGGGCGGGGCTCGCGGGATTCGTGGTCGGAGCTGAGCACCACCGCGAGCCCCGGCGACTTCCCGGCCGGAACATCCACCACGTCCCCCGGGAGCAGCCTGCTCAGGGAGTCCTCGGTCAGGGACTTCCTGGCCCGGGACGTGCTCCGGGAGGCCATGGTTTCGGCATCGCCCAGGGCCCGCCGCAGCCGCGCGTATTCGGTGAAGTCGCCCAGGTGGCAGGTCATGGCCTTGCTGAACCCGGCAATGGATTCTTCCCGGCTCCTGACCTGCCGGGCCAGTCCCACCACGGATCGGTCCGCCTGGAACTGGGCAAAGGATGATTCGAGGATTTCCCGGGCGCGCGGCCGGCCGAACTGCGCCAAAAGGTTGATCGACATGTTGTACGTGGGCCGGAAGCTGGAGTTCAGCGGGTAGGTCCGCCGTGAGGCCAGGCCGGCGACGGCGGCCGGATCCGTTCCGGGCTGCCACAGCACGACGGCGTGGCCCTCGA
>NZ_KI914903.1:112332-116350 GCF_000520575.1 Arthrobacter sp. I3 | reverse complement strand
CAGCTGGGTGTACTCCCCCGCCGTGATGTTGACATGGGCCTCGCCGTTGAACTTGTCCAGCTTTTCGAGCACGACGCAGCGGGCCGGCATATTCACGCCCAGGGCGAGTGTTTCGGTGGCGAAGACGGCCTTGACCAGCCCGTCGACGAACAGCTTCTCCACAACCTCCTTGAAGGTCGGCAGCATGCCGGCGTGGTGCGCGGCGAGCCCGCGGAGCAGGCCGTCCCGCCAGCTCCAGAAGCCGAGCACATCGAGGTCATCCGAGGGGATGTCCTGGGCGGCCTCGTCGACGCGCCGGGCGATGATCTGCTGTTCGGCCTCGCTGGTCAGCCAGAGTCCGGCCGCGACGCACTGGGCCACGGCGGCATCGCAGCCGGCGCGCGAGAAGATGAATGTGATGGCCGGCAGGAGGTCCTGCCGGTCCAGGCTGGCGATGACCTGCGGCCGGCTGGCCTTCCGCACCGGGCTGCGCTGGGCGCCCTGCGGTTCGTCCCGCTGGCTGCGTTGCTGGCGGCGCTGGTTCCGGCCGCCGTGGCCGAAGCGGCCGCGGAAATTCATCTGGCTCTCGGCCCGGGCCATGGACAGCAGTTCCGGGTTGACCTCGAAGCCGGCCCGCCCTGGCACTTCCGAGGTGACGGCGGCCGCCGGGCCGCCGACAACAGCATCGGCTACGGCGGATGCCTCCCCGGCAGTTGCCTCACTGGCAGTTGCCCCAACAGGCAGGGCGATCTCGTCAAAGCTCGTGTCGCCGGCAAACAGGTCCACGATCTTCCGCCCCACCATGACGTGCTGCCACAGCGGCACCGGGCGGTGCTCGGAGACGATCACATCGGTCTGCCCGCGGACGGTGTCGAGCCACGCACCGAACTCCTCGGCGTTGGAGACCGTGGCACTCAGGGACGCCACCTGGACCTCGCTGGGCAGATGGATGATGACTTCCTCCCACACAGCGCCGCGGAAGCGGTCGGCGAGGTAGTGGACTTCGTCCATGACCACGAAGCCGAGATCATCCAGGGTGTCCGAATCCGCGTAGAGCATGTTGCGGAGCACTTCGGTGGTCATGACCACCACCGGGGCGTCGCCGTTGATGCTGGTATCTCCGGTGAGCAGGCCCACCTGGGCGGCGCCGTACTTGGCGGCCAGTTCGGAGTACTTCTGGTTGCTCAGGGCTTTGATGGGGGTGGTGTAGAACGCCTTGAGCCCACGCTGGAGGGCCAGATAGATGGCGAACTCCCCCACAATCGTCTTCCCGGCGCCGGTGGGGGCGGCCACCAGCACGCCCCGGCCGGCCTGCAGGGACAGGCATGCTTCGCGCTGGAAGTCATCGAGTTCAAATTCGAGCGAGCGGATGAACCCGCCCAGATAGGTCTTGGCTTCAGCAGCCCGCTCGACGCTGGCGCGGTAACGTTCGGACGGTGATTCCGGCCCGGGGTGTGAGGACATGTTTCCAGCCTAGTGCGCGAAAGGCTAGAGATTCTCCAGCTCGGAGCTGGGGGTGGCGTGGTCGGCGGTGGCTTCGGTCTCGGCGTCGCGTTTGACGGCGCGCCGCTCGCGCCGGCGATCGTTGAGCAGGCACAGCCCGATCGCGGCGAAGAACAGCGCCAGCATGGGTCCGGCCAGGTAGAACATGCTCATGGCGTCGGCGCCGGGAGCGGCCATCGCGGCGAACAGGCAGACCAGGAAGACTGTAATCCGCCAGCTCTTGAGCAGCTGCTGGCCCTTGATGAGTCCGGCCAGGTTCAGCCCGAACAGGACCACCGGGAGGAGGAAGGCGATGCCGAAGGCGAGCAGCAGCCGCAGCACGAAGGACAGGTACACCTGGGCGCTGATGAAGTTGGAGCCGCCCGACGGTGTGAAGTCGGTCAGGACGCGGACCGCGTTGGGCAGCACGAGCCAGGCCAGCAGGACGCCGCCGACGAAGAGCGGCACGGCCGCCGCCACGAAGGACAGGGCCAGGCGGCGTTCCTTCTTATGCAGCCCCGGCACGATGAAGGCCCAGAGCTGGTAGAGCCAGACGGGGCTGGCGATAATCAGGCCCAGGAACACGGAGACCTGGATCATGAGGTCGAACGAGCTCGCGACGCCGTCGAAATTCAGCGTGGCCTGGCGGCCTTCATGTTCGTTCAGGTCGCGGATCGGCTTGATCAGCGCCGCCAGCATTGGCTGGTAGACAAGGAAACCCACTACCGTCCCAAGGACGACGGCGATTGCCGCCTTAAAGAGCCGGTTGCGCAGCTCTTTGAGGTGGTCGAGGAGCGCCATCCTCCCCTCGGGGTTCGATCGACGGCTCATGGTTACTGCCATGCGGTCTTAGGCGCGGGTCGACGGCGGAACGTCGGTTCCGTCGCCCGTGCGGCTTTCCGGTGCGCCGGTCTGCGGGTGGTTGATGACCCGTCCTTCAACCGGCTCGGAGCCATCCTTGGCATCGGTGGTGCCGTCCTTCTTCATTTCCCGGACTTCCGACTTGAAAATGCGCATCGACTGGCCCAGGCTGCGGGCCATACCCGGCAGCTTCGGCGCAGCGAACAGCACCAGTGCCAGAACGATGATGATGATGAGATGCCAGCCTTCAAGCCTCATGGGGAGAGGTCCTTTCGTTTGAATACATCCTATGTCTAACGCGTTTCGATGTCGCGCAGCGCCTGGGGTTGCCCGCGGTCCTTCTTGCGTTGGATGCGGCGCAGCCGGCGGGCGTTTTGCCGGGCGAGCTTGGATGCGTGGTAATCATGTCGCATCCGCGCGGGCGAGGCAAAAATGGCGTCGCCGGGCACCGGCCGAAGGGATTCGTCCGCGCTGCCCGGGTCACCGGCGCCGGCCGCTGTCGAACCGGCCGCTGAAACGGTGCCGGTGCCCGCTGGTGAAGGCAGGGTGGAAAAGCGGTCCGCGGCTTCACCCAATTCGGTGAGCGTCGTTGTGGCTTGCCGGAACAGCCGGAAGCCGAGCACGCCGAAGAACAACAGCGACAACGCGACAAGCGCTATCCAAATAACGATCCAGGACCACCAAGGCATGCTGATCAGTCTATCGGGCGATCTGAGAAGGCTTCGTATTGCGTCAGGGCCGCGGCGAGCCACTCCCGCGACGCGGCCGCGAGGGCCTCTGGCTGCAGGATCCGCACCATCCCGCCGTGCTGGGCCACGAACATCGGCAGCCAGTCCGTGCTGCCAAACCGGATTTCGGCGAGCATGCCGCCGCCTGGCAGAGCCGCGGTCCGCTCGGCGTAATAGTCATCAGCGAGGCCGGTGCCGCGGGGCGCGAGTTCCACGACGACCACCGTGTCGTCGTCGTTCGGGGTGAACAGTTTCACCGGAAAGCTGTCCGCCGGCTTTGCCGTCGTGGCCGCCCGCCGGCCGTTGGGCTCAAGGGCTTCGATCCTGTCCAGCCGGAAGTTGCGGAGGCCCTGGGCGGAGTGGCAGTACGCCTCGAGGTACCACGTGTTGTCCAGCGAATAGAGCCGCAGGGGGTCCACGTCGCGTTCGGACACGGCGTCGCGCTGCGCCGAGAAGTACCTCAGGTGCAGCTGCGCGCCGGATTCGAGGGCGGCGCGGGCGGTGTCAAGGACGGCGGAATCGCCGGGGGCCACCTCGGGGCCGGAGAGCGCCGCCGCTTTGACGCCTTCCTCCCCCGCCGCGGCCATGAGTTTGAGCGTCACCGATTCCAGGGCGCCGCCTTCGGCGAGCTCGGGCAGGCTGTTGAGCGTCTCCAGGCCGGTCAGGAGCGCACAGGCCTCGTCCACGGTGAACCGTACGGGGCGGGTCAGGTCCAGGGCCTGGGTGATGAATATGTGGTCATCGTCCCACTGGATGTCGAGCAGATCGTCGGGGTAGCCCTCCGGCAGGCCCGAGCAGATCAGGATCCGCAGGTCGTCCTCGAGTGCCTTGCGGGTGATGCCAAACCTGGCGGCGACCTCGCTGATGTGCAGTCCCTGGTTGTGGACAAGGAACGGGACGAGTTGCAGCATCCGCTTGAGCTGGTCCTCCGAGGTTCGTTTCCGGGTACGGCCGGCGCGGCCCCCCGG